>NZ_KE384406.1:4997-62244 GCF_000425605.1 Thioalkalivibrio sp. ALE17 | reverse complement strand
CTTCTTTGCACGAGCAAAGAAGTACCTCGCGGCGCGCTGGCGAGTCAGCGCCAGGCAGTATGTGGACCGGAGGCACCGTAAAAACCGAACGATGAACCAGGACCAGCCACAACCAGGCAGGCGGCGGACCGAAGGCAGGTGAAACACCAGGCGACGAACGGGGGCCAGCCATCAACGGCATAGAATGAGGGATCGCCGGGCTGGAGCGGAGAGGCGGATGACGTCGCAAGCGGGCATCTCGTTGGACGCCGCGCGCGGCGCTCGCGTACACTTGAAGACGTATCCGTACCCGTCCCGCGAGCACCGAACCGTTGTCCAGAACAGGGTCCCGTCCCTGTTGAAACGGTGCGGGCGAGGCCGGGTCAAAGACCCGAATCGATCGCAGTACCGCCGCCGGCGAACCGCCTGGCGGCCCCGACCCAGACCATCCGGAGGTCCCCTGTGTCCGCGCCCGCTCTGCTCGTCCTGGAAGATGGCACTGTGTTTCATGGTCAGGCGATTGGCGCCCAGGGCCAGACGGTTGGCGAGGTGGTGTTCAACACCGCGATGACCGGTTATCAGGAGATCCTGACGGATCCCTCCTACCACCGGCAGATGGTCACGCTGACCTATCCGCATATCGGCAACACCGGTACCAACCCGGAGGATGACGAGTCCACCCGCGCCTATGCCGCCGGGCTGGTCATCCGCGACCTGCCGCCGCTGGTGTCCAACTGGCGCTCGCGCGAATCCTTGCCGGATTACCTGCTGCGTCATGGCATCGTGGCGATCAGCGGGATCGATACCCGCAAGCTGACCCGCATTCTGCGCGAGAAGGGCGCGCTGAACGGCTGCATCCAGGCCGGTGAGGTGGACGAGCAAGCGGCCCTGGCCGCCGCGCGCGAGTTTCCCGGCATCAAGGGCATGGACCTGGCGCGCGAGGTCACCACGCGCAGCCGCTACGAATGGCTGGAGGGCACCTGGCAGCTCGGCGAAGAGCCGGCCCGGGTGGACCCGGAGCAGGCTGAATTTCATGTGGTGGCCTACGACTTCGGCATGAAGCAGAACATCCTGCGCAAGCTGGCGGACCGGGGCTGCCGCGTGACCGTGGTGCCGGCCGAGACCCCGGTGGACGAGGTGATGGAGCTGAAGCCCGACGGGGTGTTCCTGTCCAACGGCCCGGGCGACCCCGAACCCTGCACGTACGCGATCGAGGCGATCCGCGACATCTGCGAGCGCAAGCTGCCGCTGTTCGGCATCTGCCTCGGGCATCAGCTGCTGGGCATCGCCAGCGGCGGCAAGAGCGTGAAGATGAAGTTCGGCCACCACGGGGCGAACCACCCGATCCGCCACGAGGAAAGCGGGCGGGTGATGATCTCGTCGCAGAACCACGGCTTTGCGATCGACGAGGACAACCTGCCCGATACGCTGACGCCGACTTACCGGTCGCTGTTCGACGGCACGCTGCAGGGTATTGCCCGCACCGACTGCCCGGCCTTCAGCCTGCAGGGACACCCCGAGGCCAGCCCGGGCCCGCACGACGTGTCCCCGGCGTTCGACGACTTCGTCGAGATGATGCGCGCAGCGCGCCGCTAAAGCTCCTCCTCCCGATTTCCGATTTCGACAGCCTGCGAGAGCCGTCACATGCCCAAGCGTACCGACATCCAGAGCATCCTGATCCTCGGGGCCGGCCCGATCGTGATCGGTCAGGCCTGCGAGTTCGACTACTCCGGCGCCCAGGCCTGCAAGGCCCTGCGCGAGGAGGGTTACCGGGTGATCCTGGTGAACTCCAATCCGGCGACCATCATGACCGATCCGGAGATGGCGGATGCCACCTACATCGAGCCGGTGGAGTGGGAGACGGTCGCCAAGATCATCGAGAAGGAGCGCCCGGATGCGGTGCTGCCGACCATGGGCGGTCAGACCGCGCTGAACTGCGCGCTGGACCTGTCGAAGGAAGGCGTGCTCGAGAAGTTCGGGGTGGAGATGATCGGCGCCAACGAGGCGGCGATCGACATGGCCGAGGACCGCGATCACTTCAAGGCGGCGATGGCCGATATCGGTCTGGACACCCCGACCGCGATGCTCGCGCACTCCTGGGAGGAGGCGCAGGAGATCCAGCCGAAGATCGGCTTCCCGGTAATCATCCGCCCGTCGTTCACCCTCGGCGGCTCGGGGGGCGGTATCGCCTACAACCGCGAGGAGTTCGAGTACATCGTCAAGAACGGGCTCGACCTCTCGCCGGTAAACCAGGTGTTGCTGGAGGAATCGGCGCTTGGCTGGAAGGAGTTCGAGATGGAGGTGGTCCGCGACAAGGCGGACAACTGCATCATCATCTGCTCCATCGAGAACCTGGACCCGATGGGTATCCACACCGGGGACTCGATCACTGTGGCCCCGGCGCAGACCCTGACCGACAAGGAATACCAGATCATGCGCGACGCCTCGCTGGCGGTGCTGCGCAAGATCGGCGTGGAGACCGGTGGCTCCAACGTGCAGTTCGCGATCAACCCGGAGAACGGGCGCATGATCGTGATCGAGATGAACCCGCGGGTGTCGCGCTCCTCGGCGCTGGCCTCCAAGGCGACTGGCTTCCCGATCGCCAAGGTCGCTGCCAAGCTGGCGGTGGGCTACACCCTGGACGAGCTGAAAAACGAGATCACCGGCGGGCTGACGCCGGCCTCGTTCGAGCCGTCTATCGACTACGTGGTCACCAAGATCCCGCGCTTCACCTTCGAGAAATTCCCGCAGGCCGAAGCGCGCCTGACCACGCAGATGAAGGCGGTGGGCGAGGCGATGGCCATCGGCCGCACCTTCCAGGAGTCGTTCCAGAAGGCGCTGCGCTCGATGGAGACCGGCATGGACGGCCTCGACGAGCGTATCGACCTGCAAGCCGACGACGTGGTGGACCAGCTGCGCACCAAGCTCGCCAATCCCAGCCCGGAGCAGGTGCTGTACGTGGCCGACGCCTTCCGCGCCGGCTTCTCGATCCAGGACATCTTCGACCTGACCGCGATCGACCCCTGGTTCCTGGCGCAGATCCAGGAACTGGTGGACGTCGAGAAGGGCCTGCGCGACCGCATCCTGGGCGACATCAAGGCCGAGGAGATGTACCGCCTGAAGCAGCGCGGCTTCTCCGACCTGCGCCTGGCGACGATCCTCAACGAGACGGAAAAGGCCGTGCGCAAGCACCGCCACGGCCTGGGCGTGCGCCCGGTGTACAAGCGGGTGGATACCTGCGCGGCCGAGTTCGCGACCACCACCGCCTATATGTACTCGTCGTACGAAGAGGAGAACGAGGCGGAGCCAACCGACAAGCAGAAGATCATGGTCCTGGGCGGCGGGCCGAACCGCATCGGCCAGGGCATCGAGTTCGACTACTGTTGCGTGCACGCGGCGCTGGCGATGCGCGAGGATGGCTACGAGACCATCATGGTCAACTGCAACCCGGAGACCGTCTCCACCGACTATGACACCTCGGATCGGCTGTACTTCGAGCCGTTGACCCTGGAAGACGTGCTGGAGGTCGTGGCGACCGAGAACCCGGCCGGCGTGATCGTGCAGTACGGCGGGCAGACCCCGCTGAAGCTGGCGCGGGATCTCGAGGCGGCCGGCGTGCCGATCATCGGCACGAGCCCGGACTCGATCGACCTGGCCGAGGACCGCGAGCGCTTCCAGGCGCTGCTGAACAAGCTGGGGCTCAAGCAGCCGCCGAACCGCACCGCGCGCAGCGAGGAAGAGGCGGAGAAGCTGGCCGACGAGATCGGCTACCCGCTGGTGGTGCGTCCGTCCTACGTGCTCGGTGGCCGCGCGATGGAGATCGTGCGCGACCGCGAGGACCTGCGCAGCTACATGCAGAACGCCGTGTCCGTCTCCAACGATGCCCCGGTGCTGCTGGACCGCTTCCTGGATGACGCGATCGAGGTCGATGTCGATGCCATCTCGGACGGCGAGAACGTGATCATCGGTGGGATCATGGAGCACATTGAGCAGGCGGGCGTGCACTCGGGCGACTCCGCCTGCTCGCTTCCGCCGTTCTCGCTGTCCATGGAACTGCAGGACGAGATGGTCGAGCAGGTGCGCAAGATGGCGCTGGGGCTGAAGGTCGTGGGCCTGATGAACACCCAGTTCGCGATCAAGGGCAATGACATCTACGTGCTGGAGGTGAATCCGCGCGCCTCGCGCACCGTGCCGTACGTCTCCAAGAGCGTGGGCCGGCCGCTGGCCAAGATCGCCGCGCGCTGCATGGCCGGGCAGACCCTGCCCGAGCAGGGCGTGGGCGATGCGGTCTACCCCGATTACTACTCGGTAAAGGAATCGGTGTTCCCGTTCGCTAAGTTCCAGGGCGTGGACCCGATCCTGGGGCCGGAGATGAAGTCCACCGGCGAGGTGATGGGGGTCGGTCGCAGCTTCGCCGAGGCCTTCGCCAAGAGCCAGCTGGGGGCGGGCGTGCTGCTGCCGTCCACCGGCAAGGCCTTCGTGTCCGTGCGCGAGATCGACAAGCCGCTGGTGGGTGAAGTCGCGCGCCGCCTGGTCGAGCTGGGTTTCGAGGTTCTGGCCACCCGGGGCACGGCGAACGTGCTGGAGGAGGCCGGGATCGCGGTGACCCGCGTGAACAAGGTCACCGAGGGTCGTCCGCATATCGTGGACATGATCAAGAACGACGAGATCAGCTTCATCATCAACACCGTGGAGGGCAAGCAGTCGACCTCCGACTCCTACACCATCCGCCGTGAGGCGCTGATGCACAAGGTGGGCTATACCACCACCATTGCCGGGGCCAAGGCCACCGTGCAGGCCCTGGATCATCTGGGGGCGAACGACGTCTTCCGGCTGCAGGACCTCCACCAGGAAAATCTCGGAGGGAAAAGCGCATGAACAAGACGCCCTTGACCGTGACTGGCGCGGAAAAGATGAAGGAAGAGCTGAAGAAGCTGAAGGGCGAGGACCGCCCGCGCGTGGTCAACGCGATCTCCGAGGCGCGCGAGCATGGTGACCTCAAGGAGAACGCCGAGTATCACGCCGCGCGCGAGCAGCAGAGCTTCATCGAGGGCCGCATCCGCGAGCTGGAGGCGAAGCTCTCCAATGCCCAAATCATCGACGTCACGGCCCTGCCGCAGACCGGCAAGGTCGTGTTCGGCACCACGGTGGTGCTGGAGGCGACCGAGGACGGGCGCCAGGTGACCTACAAGATCGTGGGCGAGGACGAGGCCGACATCAAGAACAACATGATCTCGGTGTCTTCCCCAATCGCGCGGGCGCTGATCGGTAAGGAAGAGGGCGATGTGGTCACCGTGCAGGCCCCGGGCGGGGAGACGGAGTACGAGATCCTGGAGGTCCGCTACGTCAACTGACGCCGCCGTATCCGGCTGTCAGGCCGGGTCCAGCGAGACCTTCGGGTCCTCCGGGTTGCGCCGGAACAGGGTGGCGACATGACCGATGCGCTGAATCCGCTCGGCGCCGGTGCGCTCGCACAGTTCCTCGACGGCCCCGTTGCGGGCCTCGCGATCCCCGATATTCACCTTGATCTTGACCAGTTCGTGGTGGGTGAGCGCCAGTTCCAGTTCCGCCAGCACCGCGTCGGTCAGCCCGTTGCGGCCAATGGTCACGACGGGTTTGCGGGGATGGGCGAGGCTGCGCAGGTGGCGGCGTTGCGCGTCGGTCAGATTCACGGGAGGCCGTTTTTCGGTGTTGGAAAGCCAAAATTGTAGCACGCCGAGTGCCGGCGCAAGGATCGGGCATGCCCAAGCGTAGCCGCTCCAGCCAGCGCTGGCTGAAGGAACATTTCGATGACCCCTACGTCCAGCGGGCCCAGCAGGAGGGCTACCGCGGGCGCGCGGTCTACAAGCTGCAGGAGCTCGACGAGCGCGACCGGCTGCTGAAGCCCGGGATGCGCGTGGTGGACCTGGGTGCGGCGCCGGGCGGCTGGACCCAGTACGCCGCGCAGAAAATCGGGCGCAAAGGGGTCCTAATCGCGACCGATATCCTGCCCATGGATCCCGTGCCGGGCGCGGAGATCGTGACCGGCGACTTCCGCGAGGACGCCGTGCTGGATGCGATCCTGAGCGCGCTCGGGGACGAGCCGGCCGACCTTGTGCTTTCCGATATGGCCCCCAACCTGACCGGTACGGATGCCGTGGATCAGCCGCGTTCCATCCATCTGTGTGAACTGGCGCTGGAGTTGGCCACCCAGATTCTGAACCCCCGGGGGGCTTTTCTGGTCAAGCTGTTTCAGGGCGAAGGTTCCGATGCCTACCTGGCCGAGGTGCGCCGCCGGTTTCGCTCGGTCAAGGTGCGCAAACCGAAGGCCTCGCGGCCTCGGTCACGGGAAGTGTATGTATTGGCACGCGAGCCCCGGGATGTGTAAAGCTGCCTGCAACTGACGATTGATGTTTTTCGAGGTGTCGTTTTGAACGGTCTGGCCAAGAACCTGATCATCTGGGCGGTGATTGCCGTCGTCCTGATGTCTGTCTTCAACAACTTCGGCCCACAGCAGCAGACGCAGGATGTGCGGAGCATTACCTACTCCGAGTTCATCCGCGATGTGCAGGGCGGTCGCGTGGATAACGTGACCATCAAGGGCGAGAAGATCGAGGGCACCACGCTGGAAGGCCAGCGATTCACCACGGTGAATCCGAACGACCCGGGCCTGATTGGCGACCTGCTGCAGAACAATGTGGAGGTCAATGCCCACGAGGAGGCCGAGCGTTCCCTGCTGATGAGCATCCTGATCAGCTGGTTCCCGATCCTGCTGCTGATCGCCGTGTGGATCTACTTCATGCGCCAGATGCAGGGCGGTGGCGCCGGCGGCAAGGGCGCGATGTCCTTCGGCAAGTCCAAGGCCAAGCTGATGTCGGAGGACCAGGTCAAGGTCGGCTTCGGTGACGTGGCCGGCTGCGACGAGGCCAAGGAAGAGGTCACCGAACTGGTGGACTTCCTGCGCGACCCGTCCAAGTTCCAGAAACTCGGCGGCCAGATCCCGCGCGGGGTGCTGATGGTGGGCTCTCCGGGTACCGGCAAGACGCTGCTGGCCAAGGCCATCGCCGGCGAGGCCAAGGTGCCGTTCTTCAGCATCTCCGGTTCCGACTTCGTCGAGATGTTCGTCGGCGTGGGTGCCTCGCGCGTGCGCGACATGTTCTCCGAGGCCAAGAAGCACGCTCCCTGCATTATCTTCATCGACGAGATCGATGCGGTCGGTCGCCAGCGCGGCGCCGGCATGGGCGGTGGTCACGACGAGCGCGAGCAGACGCTGAACCAGCTGCTGGTCGAGATGGACGGCTTCGAGGGCACCGAGGGGGTCATCGTGATCGCCGCGACCAACCGCCCGGACGTGCTGGACCCGGCGCTGCTGCGCCCGGGCCGCTTCGACCGCCAGGTGGTGGTGCCGCCGCCGGACGTGCGCGGCCGCGAGCAGATCCTCAAGGTCCACATGAAGAAGACCCCGATCGCGGAGGATGTGCGCCCGGACCTGATTGCCCGCGGTACGCCGGGCTTCTCCGGGGCGGATCTGGCCAACCTGGTCAACGAGGCGGCGTTGTTCGCGGCCCGGGCCAACAAGCGCCTGGTGGATATGTCCGACTTCGAGCGCGCCAAGGACAAGATCATGATGGGTGCCGAGCGCAAGTCCATGGTGATGTCCGAGGACGAGAAGAAGCTGACCGCCTATCACGAGGCCGGGCATGCGATCGTCGGCCTGACGGTGCCGGAGCATGACCCGGTGTACAAGGTCAGCATCATCCCGCGCGGGCGCGCCCTCGGGGTGACCATGTTCCTGCCGGAGGAAGACCGCTACAGCCACTCGAAGACGCGTCTGGAAAGCCAGCTGGCGAGCCTGTTCGGCGGGCGGCTGGCGGAAGAGATCATCTTCGGCAACGACAAGGTGACCACCGGGGCCTCCAACGACATCGAGCGTGCCACCCAGATCGCGCGCAATATGGTCACCAAGTGGGGCCTGTCGGACAAGCTGGGCCCGCTGGACTACGGCGAGGAAGAGGGGCATCCCTTCCTGGGCGGGCAGATGGGCAAGTCCAAGCCGATGTCCGACGAGACCGCGCGCGAGATCGACGCCGAGGTGCGCCAGATCATCGACACGAATTACCAGCACGCGAAGCAGATCTTGGTGGATAACATCGACAAGCTGCATGCGATGGCCCAGGCACTGGTGAAGTACGAGACCATCGACGACAAGCAGATCGAGGACATCATGGCTGGGCGCGAACCCCGCGAACCCGCCGACTGGGACAGCGGCGGCGGCCCCGGCGGTACCGCGCAGGCCGGCGAGGAGTCCGACGCCAGTGGCTCGGGTGACGGCTCCGAAGGTCGCGATGACGACGACAACAAGGGGGTTGTAGGCGGGCCCGCGCCGCAGTCCTGAGCGGGGCCCCCGCCGACGCGTCGAACCCAGGCCGCCAGGCCCTTTCCTGGCGGCCTTTTTCGTTGGTAGCAAAGGAGAATGATCGTGCCGACCGATGCACCCGTGCTGCAATGCGGAGCGCGCCGCCTGGACCTGGGGCGGCCACGCATCATGGGTATCCTCAATGTGACCCCGGACTCGTTCTCCGATGGCGGGCAATATGCCCGGGTCGAAGAGGCCCTGGCGCGCGCCCGCGCCATGGTCGCGGAGGGGGCGGATCTCCTCGATGTGGGGGGTGAGTCCACGCGTCCCGGCGCGGAGCCGGTACCACTGGAGGAGGAGCGCCGCCGGGTGCTGCCGGTGATCGAGGCGCTGCACGCGGAAATCGGTGTGCCGCTGTCCGTGGATACGATGAAGCCGGCGTTGATGCGCGAGGCGGTCGCGGCCGGCGCCGGGTTGCTCAACGACGTCAACGGCTTCCGAGCCGAGGGGGCCCTGGAGGCGGCGGTCGAGGCGGCGCGCGAGGATGGCGTGGCGCTTTGCGCGATGCATATGCAGGGCGAGCCGCAGTCGATGCAGCGTGCGCCGCATTATGACGACGTGGTGACCGAGATCGCGGCCTTTCTGGACCAGCGGGTGCGCGAATTGCGGGCCGCCGGCGTGCCGCGAGGCCAGATCCTGCTGGACCCGGGGTTCGGCTTTGGCAAGACCCTGGCGCACAACGTCGCCCTGTTTCGTGGCCTGCCGCATCTGGCCGGGGCCGGCCTGCCGTTGCTGGTCGGCGTTTCGCGCAAATCGATGATCGGCCAGTTGCTGGGGGATCGCCCGGTCGCCGAGCGGGACCCGGGGAGTGCCGTGGCGGCGATGCTGGCGGCGCAGGCCGGGGCGCGTGTCCTGCGTGTGCACAACGTCTCGGCGACCCGCGACGCGCTGGCGCTATACTCGGAGTTGCGGCCGGATGGCGGCGAAGAGCAGGACAATCGAGGGAACTGATGGGCAAGTATTTCGGGACGGACGGGATTCGCGGGCGCACCGGCGAGTGGCCCATGACGCCGGAGTTTGCGCTGCGGTTGGGGTATGCCGTGGGCGAGGTGCTGGGCGAGAACGGCCAGCGCCAGGGCCCGGTGCTGGTGGGCAAGGACACGCGGGTGTCCGGCTACATGTTCGAGTCGGCGCTGGAGGCCGGGCTGTCGGCCGCCGGGCTGGATGTCGCGCTGCTGGGGCCGATGCCCACGCCCGCGATCGCCTACCTGACCCATACCTTCCGTGCGACCGCGGGCATCGTGATCAGTGCCTCGCACAACCCGTTCCACGACAACGGGTTCAAGTTCTTCACGCCCGAGGGCGACAAGCTGCCGGATGCGACCGAGGCCGCGATCGAGGCGCGCCTGGATCAGCCGGCGCAGCCGATCGACGCGGCGCGACTGGGCAAGGCCGTGCGCATCAGCGATGCGGCCGGGCGCTATGTGGAGTTCTGCAAGAGCGCCATCCCGGCGCGCTCCGAGTTGCGCGGCATGAAGGTGGTGATCGACTGCGCCCATGGGGCCACCTACAACGTCTCCCCGCATGTATTCGAGGAGCTGGGCGCCCGTGTCGAGATCCTTGGCGCGAGTCCTGACGGCTACAACATCAACGAGGGCGTGGGCGCCCTGTACCCCGAGAAGGTGGCGGCGCAGGTGCGCGCCAGCGGGGCGGACCTCGGGATTGCCCTGGACGGCGATGGTGACCGCGTGATCCTGGCCGATGCCGATGGCACGGTCGTGGACGGCGATCAGATCCTCGGCATCCTGGCGCTGGCGCGGCAGCAGAGCGGGGGCTTCGATGGTGGGGTGGTCGGGACGCTGATGACCAACCTCGGCCTGGAGCAGGCCCTGAATGGCGCCGGCATCCCGTTCGTGCGCGCGAAGGTCGGGGATCGCTACGTGCTGGAGGAGCTCCGGCGTCGCGACTGGACCCTGGGTGGCGAGGGGTCGGGCCACATCGTCTGCCTCGAGCACACCACGACCGGTGATGGCACGGTCGCGGCGCTGCAGGTCGCCCACCTGATGCATCGCACCGGCCAGCCGCTGTCGGCGCTGGCCGCGGCGATCCCCAAGCTCCCGCAGTGCCTGATCAATGTGCCCGTCAGCGGTGCCGCTTCGGGCTGCCTGGAGGCCGAGCCGGTACGCGCGGAGGTTGCCGCGGTCGAGGGTCAGCTGGGCCAGCGCGGTCGGGTGCTGCTGCGTCCCTCGGGTACCGAACCGCTGGTGCGGGTGATGGTCGAGGGCGAGGACGCGAACGAGACCCGCTCGGCCGCTGAGCGCATCGCCGACAGTATCCGCGCGGCGATCTGACGCCCTCGGCGCCCGCGGGCGGCTCTCCCTGCGTCACCCCGCGCCGGGCGCCGCCGGCGTGGCGCGTGCCGGCTTGGTTGATTTGCTCCCGGTGCGCCGGTAACATCCCGCCGCTCTAATCATCATGATCGGACCCCGTCTATCCATGGGGTGCGTCCGACCGCAGGAGGAAGATCCGCATGCGCACGCCGCTGGTCGCCGGAAACTGGAAGATGAACGGTTCGCGGGACGCGAACCGCGCGCTCCTGAGCGCCCTGAAGGGCAGCCTGGGCGATATCCGGGGCGTGGACGTGGCGGTGTGTCCGCCCGCGGTCTACCTCGCCGAAATCGCCGACGACCTCTCGGGCGGCCCCATTGCGGTGGGTGCCCAGGATTGCTCGGACCAGGAGAAGGGCGCCTACACCGGCGAACTGGCCGGCGCCATGCTGGCCGAGGTCGGCTGCCGTTACGTGATCGTCGGGCACTCCGAGCGCCGTGAGCGGCAGAACGAGGACAGTGCCTGGGTGGCCGCGAAATTCGTTGCGGCCCAGGCGGCCGGCCTGATTCCGATCCTGTGTGTCGGCGAGCAGAAGGACGACCGCGAGGGTGGCCGTACCGAGAGCGTCGTGGCCGAGCAGCTGGATGCGGTGCTGGACGCGGCCGGGGTCGAGGCCTTCGCCAGTGCCGTGGTGGCCTACGAGCCGGTCTGGGCGATCGGCACCGGGCTGACCGCCACGCCGGAACAGGCCCAGGAGGTGCATGCCTTCATCCGTAATCGCGTCGCCGGCCGCGACCCGCGCATCGCCGCGGAGCTGCGCATTCTCTACGGCGGCAGCATGAAGGCCGACAATGCATCCGGGCTGCTGGCGCTGGAGGATATCGACGGCGGTCTCATCGGCGGCGCCTCGCTGGATGCCGACGGGTTCACCGCCATCGTCCGTGCCGCGGGCGAGCGAGTCGCAGCATGATTTACGGCCTGCTCCTGGTTGTCCAGGTCGCGGTCTCGATCGGCCTGATCGCGCTGATCCTGATGCAACACGGCAAAGGGGCCGATGCTGGCGCCGCCTTCGGCAGCGGGGCTTCGGCAACGGTGTTCGGGGCGGCCGGTTCGGCCAACTTTCTGAGCCGTTCGACCGCGTTTCTGGCGGTGGTGTTCTTCCTGAATAGCCTGACACTGGCCTATCTGGCCGCCTCCAGCCCGGAGGCCGAGAGCCTGCTGGACCAGATGGAGGCCATGGAAGAGGAAGGTGACGGTCCGCCGGATCTTCCGCGCGAGGTGGTCCCGGGGCAGGAGCCCGCGGGCGATACCCCGCAATCCGGCCGGCCGGCCGACGTGCCCGACTGATCCCGGGTACCTGTACCAAACGGCAGATGTGGTGGAATTGGTAGACACGCTATCTTGAGGGGGTAGTGGCGCAAGCCGTGTGGGTTCGAGTCCCACCATCTGCACCAAATTCTGGATGGCCCGGGTTGCTCTCTGTTCCTGAGTGCCCGGGCCAAATAACAATAAAATCAGCGTCTTATAAAATTACGAATACTTGACACCGTTTTTGGGCATCACCTAGACTCCGTGCCCGGTGTGCGGTCCTGTCTCGTCTCCACGAGGGCGGTCCGTACCCGCGCTTTCAACCAGCAACGCTGAACGGCTCGCCGGCGCGCCCGATCCACGCGACGCCTCGCGAACCTGCCCGCCAGAGGCGGCGTACGGGAGAGAGAAATGCTGGAAGGTTATCTACCCATCCTGCTGTTCATCGCAGTGGGCATCGTGATCGGGATCGTACCGCTGATCGTCGGTATGGCGGTGGGTCCGCGCAAGCCGGACGCCGCCAAGAACTCGCCCTACGAGTGCGGCTTCGAGGCCTTCGAGGACTCGCGGCTCAAGTTTGATGTGCGCTTCTACCTGGTGGCGATCCTGTTCATCATCTTCGATCTGGAGATCGCCTTCCTGTTCCCGTGGGCAGTGTCGCTAGACACCATTGGCCTGTTCGGGCTTCTTGCGATGGCGCTGTTTCTCGTCATTCTGGTGGTCGGTTTCATTTACGAGTGGAAGAAGGGGGCGCTGGAATGGGAATAGAAGGCGTTCTTGAAAAGGGCTTCGTCACGACCTCGGCGGACAAGCTCATCAACTGGGCCCGTACCGGCTCCCTGTGGCCGATGACCTTCGGCCTGGCCTGCTGCGCGGTGGAGATGATGCACGCCGGTGCGGCGCGCTATGACCTCGACCGCTTCGGGATTATCTTCCGGCCCAGTCCGCGCCAGTCGGACGTGATGATCGTCGCCGGCACCCTGGTCAACAAGATGGCCCCGGCCCTGCGCAAGGTCTACGACCAGATGCCCGAGCCACGCTGGGTGATCTCCATGGGCTCCTGTGCCAACGGGGGCGGGTACTACCACTACTCCTACGCCGTCGTGCGCGGCTGCGACCGCATCGTGCCGGTGGATGTCTACGTGCCGGGTTGCCCGCCGACGGCCGAGGCGCTGCTCTACGGCATCATCCAGCTGCAGAACAAGATCCGGCGCACGAACACCATCGCGCGCTGACGCACCCGGGGTTTCCGATGGCTGAACAAGACAACTGGATCGACGCCCTGCGGGCGGAACTGGGCGATGCCCTGGAAAGCCTGCACGAGGCGAACGACGAGATCACCGTCGATATCACGCCCGGGTCCTGGCGCGAGGCGGGCGAGAAGCTTCGTGATGCGCTGGGTTTCGAGATCCTGATCGACCTGTGCGGGGTGGATTACCTCGAATACGGCCAGGACGAGTGGGGTACCGATTCCGCCACCAATACGGGCTTCTCCCGGGGAGTCGAGGCTGCGACCTCGGGGCGCTTCACCTTCGATGACGCGCCGGAAGATTCCAACTGGGACGGGCCGCGCTTCACCGTGGTGGCCCACCTCCTGTCGGTGGCGCACAACCGCCGCGTCCGCATGCGGGCCTGGCTGGACGATGAGGAATTTCCCGAGATCGAGTCGCTGGTGGAGGTCTGGGCCTCGGCCAACTGGTTTGAGCGCGAGGCCTTCGATCTGTTCGGCATCCTGTTCTCCGGGCACCCGGACCTGCGCCGCATCCTCACCGACTACGGCTTTGTCGGCCACCCGTTCCGCAAGGACTTCCCGCTGATCGGCCACGTCGAGATGCGTTACGACGCCGAACAGGCGCGCGTGGTGTACCAGCCAGTGACCATCGAACCCCGCGTGCTGGTGCCCAAGGTGATCCGCGACGACCATCGCTATAGCGAGGGCGAGAAGCCGGGCGAAGGAGCCGAGAATGCCTGAGATTCGCAACTTCACCCTGAACTTCGGGCCGCAGCATCCGTCCGCCCACGGCGTGCTGCGTCTGGTGCTGGAGATGGACGGCGAGGTCGTGCAGCGCGCCGACCCGCATATCGGTCTGCTCCATCGCGGCACCGAGAAGCTCGCCGAGAGCAAGCCCTACAACCAGTCCATCGGCTATATGGACCGTCTCGACTACGTGTCGATGATGGCCAACGAGCACGGCTACGTGCTGGCGATGGAGAAGCTGCTGGGCATCGAGGCCCCGCTGCGGGCGCAGTACATCCGGGTAATGTTCGACGAGATCACCCGCATCCTGAATCACCTGATGTGGCTGGGTGCGCATGCGCTGGATATCGGCGCGATGGCGGTGTTCCTGTATGCCTTCCGCGAGCGCGAGGACCTGATGGACTGCTACGAGGCGGTCTCGGGTGCGCGCATGCACGCGACCTATTACCGTCCGGGCGGCGTGGCGCGCGACCTGCCGGGCACGATGCCCAAGTATCAGCCGTCCTCCTGGAAATCCCAGGAAGTGGTGGATGACCTGAATAAAATCCGCCAGGGCTCGCTGCTGGACTTCATCGAGGCCTTCACCGAGCGCTTCCCCGGCTGCGTGGACGAATACGAGACCCTGCTGACTGACAACCGGATCTGGAAGCAGCGCACCGTGGGCATCGGCGTGGTCGATCCCGACCGCGCCAAGCAGCTGGGCTTCACCGGCCCGATGCTGCGCGGCTCCGGCATCGAGTGGGACCTGCGCAAGAAGCAGCCCTACGAGGTCTATGACCGCCTCGATTTCGATATCCCGGTGGGCGTCAACGGCGACTGCTACGACCGCTATCTGGTGCGCATCGAGGAGATGCGCCAGTCCAACCGCATCATCCGTCAGTGCGTGGACTGGCTGCGCCAGAACCCGGGCCCGGTGCTGCTGGAGGATCACAAGATCACCCCGCCGAAGCGCGAGGAGATGAAGGCCGACATGGAGGCCCTGATTCACCACTTCAAGCTGTTCACCGAGGGCATGTGCCTGCCGGAAGGCGAGGCCTACGCCGCGGTGGAGCATCCGAAGGGCGAGTTCGGGGTGTATCTGGTCTCCGATGGTTCCAACAAGCCCTATCGCCTGAAGGTTCGCCCGCCGGGCTTTGTGCACCTGTCCGCGCTGGACGAGATGGCGCGCGGCCACATGCTGGCCGATGTGGTCGCCATTATCGGGACCCAGGACATCGTATTCGGGGAGATCGACCGCTGATGGCTGCCGAACAGAAAACCGTCGCCTTCCACAAGCCCGCCGGCAAGAAGGTGGAGCTCAGCGACCACGAGCGCGAAGAGATCGACGCCTGGCTGGCGCGCTATCCCGAAGACCAGAAGCGCTCCGCGGTGCTGGGCGCCCTGCGCGCGGTGCAGCACGAGGATGGCTATCTCTCCACCGCCAAAATGGACGCCGTCGCCGAGTACCTCGGCCTGCCGGCGATCGCGGTGTACGAGGTGGGCTCGTTCTATTCGATGTACGAGCTGGAGCCGGTCGGCAAGCACACGATCATGGTGTGCAACAACATCTCCTGCATGCTGCGCGGCTCGGAGCAGATCATCGAGCACCTGGAGAACCGTCTCGGCATCAAGCTCGGCGAGAGCACGCCGGATGGCAAGTTCTACCTGAAGATGGAAGAGGAGTGCCTGGCGGCCTGCTGTGGCGCCCCGATGATGCAGGTGGATCACGTCTACTACGAGAATCTCACGCCCGAGAAGGTCGACGAGATCCTCGACGGTCTGGAGAAGTAGCATGGCCAACCAGATCTGCTTTGCGACCCGCTACCTGGACGATCCGGCCTCGCTCGAGACCTACAAGAGCGTCGGCGGCTACCAGGCGCTGGAGAAGGTCTACAAGGGCAAGATGGCCCCCGAGGACGTGATCGAGGAGGTCAAGACCTCCAACCTGCGCGGCCGCGGCGGTGCCGGGTTCCCGACCGGGCTCAAGTGGTCGTTCATGCCGCGCAATACCCCCGGGCAGAAGTACATCGTGTGCAACTCGGACGAATCCGAGCCGGGCACCTGCAAGGATCGCGAGATCCTGATGTACAACCCGCATGCCCTGATCGAGGGGATGGCCATCGCGGGCTACGCGATCGGCGCGACCGTGGGCTACAACTACATGCGCGGCGAGTTCATGGACGAGGTGAACACGCGCTTCACCGCGGCGCTGAAAGAGGCCTACGAGGCCGGCTATCTGGGCAAGGATATCTTCGGGTCCGGGGTCGACTTCGATCTCCACCCGTCGCTGGGCGCGGGCGCCTACATCTGTGGCGAGGAGACGGCCCTGCTGGAGTCGCTGGAGGGCAAGAAGGGCCAGCCGCGCTTCAAGCCGCCGTTCCCGGCCAACTTCGGTCTGTACGGCAAGCCGACCACGATCAACAACACCGAGTCGCTGGCGTCCATCCCGTCCATCATTCGGAATGGTGGCCAGTGGTTCGCGGATCTCGGCGTGCCCAAGTCGGGTGGCGAGAAGCTGTTCTCCGTCTCCGGGCATGTGAACAAGCCGGGCAACTACGAGATCCCGCTGGGCACGCCGTTCAAGGATCTCCTCGAGATGGCCGGCGGGGTGCTGAACGGCCGCAAGCTGAAGGCGGTGATCCCGGGCGGCTCCTCGGTGCCGGTGGTCCCGGGCGACGCGATGCTGCAGGCGAACATGGACTTCGACTCCATCGCCCATGCCGGCTCCATGCTGGGTTCCGGCGCGGTGATCGTGATGGACGAGACCGCCGACATGGTCAAGGCCCTGCAGCGCATCTCGCGTTTCTACTTCTCCGAGTCCTGCGGCCAGTGCACGCCCTGCCGCGAGGGGACCGGCTGGCTCTACCGCATGCTGACCCGCATCGTGGAAGGCCAGGGCCGTCCCGAGGACCTGGAACGCCTGGACGACGTGGCGAGCAAGATCGAGGGGCACACCATCTGCGCCCTGGGCGACGCCGCGGCCATGCCGGTGCGCAGCTTCGTCAAGCACTTCCGCCACGAATTCGAATACTACATCCAGCACGGCCGGAGCCCGGTGGCAGACGCCGCCTGACGCTCTACCGCGCCATCGCATCAGGAATCGAGCATGAGTCAGGATCAGAAACAGGATCTGGTCAGCATCGAGATTGACGGCCGTACGGTGGAGGCGCCAAAGGGCGCCATGCTCATCGACGTCGCCGATGATGCCGATATCCGCATCCCGCGCTTCTGCTATCACAAGAAGCTGTCGGTGGCGGCCAACTGCCGCATGTGCCTGGTGGAGGTGGAGAAGGCGCCGAAGCCGCTGCCGGCCTGTGCGACGCCCGTGATGGACGGGATGAAGGTGTACACCCAGTCCCCGCTGGCGCTGCGCGCGCAGAAGGGGACCATGGAGTTCCTGCTGATCAACCACCCGCTGGATTGCCCGATCTGCGATCAGGGCGGCGAGTGCGAGCTACAGGACGTGGCCATGGGCTACGGCGAGAGCGTGTCCACCTACACCGAGGCCAAGCGCGTGGTGAAGGACAAGGACATCGGTCCGCTGATCGAGACCGAGATGACCCGCTGCATCCACTGCACCCGCTGTGTGCGCTTCGGCGAGGAGATCGCCGGGGTGCGCGAGCTGGGGGCGACCGGGCGCGGCGAGCACATGCGCATCGGCACCTACGTCGAGAAGACCGTCGCCCACGAGCTGTCGGGCAACGTGATCGACCTGTGCCCGGTGGGCGCGCTGACCGCCAAGCCGTCGCGCTATGGCGCGCGTGCCTGGGAATATGCCCAGGCCGCCACCATTGCCCCGCACGATGCCGTGGGCTCCAACCTGTTTTTGCATACCGATGACGGCCGCGCGATGCGCGTGGTCCCGCGCGAGAACGAGGCCGTCAACGAGACCTGGATCTCCGACCGCGACCGTTTCAGCTACACGGGCCTGTACGCCGAGGATCGCCTGACCCGTCCGCGCATCAAGGTCGATGGCCAGTGGCAGGAGGTCTCCTGGGAGACCGCGCTGAGCTATGCGGTCGAGGGCCTCAAAGAGGTCGCTCCGGAGCGCATCGGCGCCCTGTTGTCGCCTTCGCTCTCGCTGGAGGAGCACTATCTCGCGCAGAAGGTGCTGCGCGGCATGGGTGTGACCGATATCGATCACCGCGTGAACCAGCGCGATTTCCGCGACGAGGCCGCAGCGCCGCTGTTCCCCTATCTGGGTGCCGCGATCGGCGATCTGGAAAACGCCGATGGCGTCCTGCTGGTCGGCAGCAACCCGCGTCGCGAGCAGCCGCTGATTGCGCACCGCCTGCGCAAGGCCGCCTCGCGTGGTGCCCGGGTCAGCCTGATCAACGACATGCTGCTGGATCTGACCTATCCGGTGCAGGCCCAGCTGGTCGGTGACGCGCACGACCAGGTGCTGGCGCTGGCCGGGGTCGCCGGACAGATCGCCGCGGCCGGCAAGGCGCTGCCGAAGAAGCTGGAAAAGGTCGTCAAGGCGGCCGAGACCGACGACCCCGCCACGCGCGAGGCCTTCGAACGCGCCGCGCGGGCCCTGCTGGACGCGAAGCAGGGTCACGTCCTGCTCGGGGCTGCCGCGATGCAGGGGCCGGCCTTCTCCACGTTGCGGGCCCTGGCCGGCTGGATCGCCAAGCATACCGGGGCGAGCCTGGGCTACCTCCCGCAGGGCGCCAATGCCGGGGGCGCATGGCTCGCGGGTGTACTGCCGCATCGCGGTCCGGCCGGCCGCGAGCTGGAGACTGCCGGCGCCGATGCCGCCGCGATGCTGGAACAGGGCCGCGACGCCTTCGTGATCGCCGGGCTCGAGCCGGGGCGTGACGGCGCCGACCCGGTCGCCTTCCGCGCGGCCCTGCAACAGGCCGGGCTGGTCGTCGCGCTGACCAGTTTCGCGAACGAGGACCTCGAGGCGGTCGCCGATGTTCTGCTGCCGATCGCCACCAGCTTCGAGCACTCCGGGACCTTCGTGAACGCCGAGGGTCGCTGGCAGAGCTTCCGCGCCGCCGCGCGCACGCCGGATGACGCGCGCCCCGGGTGGAAGGTGTGGCGTGTGCTGGGCAACCTGCTGGAGCAGGCCGGCTTCGATTATCTCGACTCGCCTGCGGTGCGGGACGAGCTGAAGGGGCAGCTGGCCGATGCCAGCTTCGACACGGGCGTCAACCTGAACAAGGTGCATGTGGAACTGCCCGAGGCCGGCAGCGGCGAGGGCCTTCTGCGCGTGCAGGCGGCCGCTCTCTACAGCGGCGATCCGCTGCTGCGCCGCGCCGAGCCGTTGCAGACCAGCCCCGAGGGGCAACTGGCGGAGAGCGTGCTGGTGCACCCCGACTCCGCCGGCGGGCATGCCCACGGCAGTCGCGTGCGGCTGCGTCAGGGCAAGGCCGAGACGGAACTGACCCTGCTGCTGGACGATTCGGTACCGCCGGGCCTGGCCGTGACCTTCGCGGGCTCCGCGGCGATGGGGGCCCTCGGCCTGCCGAACACCACGGTCGCGCTGGCGCGGGCCTGAGGGACTTAAGACATGTTCGACTGGATGATGAACCTCTTCTACAGCCTGCCGACCGTGATGCAGATCCTGATCGGCATTCAGCTGATCGTGATCCCGCTGATGCTGGCCGTGGCCTACACCACCTTTGCCGAGCGCAAGGTGATTGGCTACGCCCACGTGCGGGTGGGCCCGAACCGGGTCGGCCCGCGGGGCTGGCTGCAGCCGATCGCGGATGCGCTGAAGCTGCTGACCAAGGAGGTCATCCTCCCGACCAACGCCAACCGCTTTCTGTTCCTGAGCGCGCCGGTACTGACGATCGCCCCGGCCCTGGCCGCCTGGGCGGTGGTGCCGTTCTTCGAGGGCGGGGCGCTGGCGGATGTGAATGCCGGACTCCTGTACCTGCTGGCGCTGACCTCGCTGGGTGTGTACGGCATCATCATCGCCGGCTGGGCCTCGAACTCGAAATACGCGCTGCTGGGTTCGCTGCGTTCGGCCGCGCAGCTGGTGTCCTACGAGATCGCGATGGGCTTTGCCCTGGTCGGGGTGCTGATGGCCGCCGGCACCCTGAACGTGGGCGGGATTATCGAGGCGCAGTCGGGGAGCATGTACCACTGGTTCCTGCTCCCGCTGCTGCCGATGTTCTTCGTGTATTTCATCTCCGGGATCGCGGAGACCAACCGCGCCCCGTTCGACGTCGCGGAAGGCGAGTCCGAGATCGTCGCGGGTTTCCATGTGGAATACTCGGGCATGGCGTTCGCGGTGTTCTTCCTCGCGGAATATGCCAACATGATCCTGATCTCGGCGCTGACCGCGATCCTGTTCCTCGGCGGCTGGCTGTCGCCGTTCCAGGGGATCCTGCCGGCGGCCGCCTTCGATCTGCCGGTGATCGGTTCGTTGCTGGATCACGGGATCCACTGGTTCCTGTTCAAGACCGCGATCTTCCTGTTCGCCTTCCTGTGGTTCCGCGCCACCTTCCCGCGCTATCGCTATGACCAGATCATGCGCCTGGGCTGGAAGGTCCTGATCCCGGTGACCATCGTCTGGTTGTTCGTCGAGGGCGTGCTGGTCGCCTTCAACGTCGGCCCGTGGTTCGCGTGAGGAGTTCGAGATGAAAGCCGTGCGCCGTTTCTTCAAGAGTTTCCTGTTCTTCGAGCTGCTGCTGGGGCTGCGCCTGACCGGGCGGTACCTGCTGAGTCGCAAGTTCACCGTGCAGTACCCGGACGAGAAGACTCCGATGTCGCCGCGTTTCCGGGGCCTGCATGCCCTGCGCCGCTACCCCAATGGGGAAGAGCGCTGCATCGCCTGCAAGCTGTGCGAGGCGGTCTGCCCGGCGCTGGCGATCACCATCGATTCCGAGGAGCGCGCCGACGGCACGCGCCGCACCACGCGCTATGACATCGACCTGTTCAAGTGCATCTTCTGCGGCTTCTGCGAGGAGGCCTGCCCGGTGGATTCCATCGTCGAGACGCACATCTTCGAGTACCACTTCGAGAACCGGGGCGAGCAGATCATGACCAAGGACAAGCTCCTGGCCATTGGTGATCGCTTCGAAAAAGAGATCGCGCAGGCGCGCGCGGTCGATGCCCCCTACCGGTAACGCAGGGAACGCCTCATGACCTTCGAGCTCGTCCTTTTCTATCTGTTCGGCGCGATCCTGCTGGGCGGCGCGCTGGCCATGATCAGTGTGCGCAACCCGGTACATGCCGCGCTGTTCCTGGTGCTGTGTTTCGTGGCGGCCGCCGCCCTGTGGTTGCTGGCGGAGGCCGAGTTCCTCGGTATCGTGCTGGTGCTGGTGTACGTCGGCGCGGTGATGGTGCTGTTCCTGTTCGTGGTGATGATGCTGGACATCAACCTGGCCAAGCTGCGCGAGGGCTTCACCGAGTACCTGCCGGTGGGCATCGTGGTCGCGCTGGCCATGGCCACCGTGCTGGTGCTGGTGATTACCCGCTACATCACCATGGACGTCCCGGAACGCGCCGGGCCCGAGTACGCCAATACCGAGGCCCTGGGCGCGATCCTGTACACCGAATACGTGTATCCGTTCGAGATTGCCGCGGTGATCCTGCTGGTCGCGATCATCGCCGCGATCTCGCTGACCATGCGCAAGCGCCCGGACAACAAGTCCATCGATCCGGGCAAGCAGATGGCCGTCTCCCGCGAGGGTCGCGTGCGCATGGTCACCATGGCGTCGGAGAAGAAGAAGGCCCCGCGCCGGGGTGGGCAGGGGTCCGGGGCCGACGCGCCGGGCGGCAAGGACGAATCCAAGTAGGCAAACCGAGTGCAATCCCAATCGGGGATCCCGGCCGCGCGCGGCGGGACCCGGACACCGGGGGCGGACGCCGCCCCCGAAAGAACTCAGGGCTAGAACATGATTACGCTAGAGCACTACCTGGTGCTGGCCGCGCTTTTGTTTTCCATCAGCGTGGCCGGGATCTTCCTGAATCGGAAAAACGTGATCGTGCTGTTGATGTGCATCGAGCTGATGATGCTCGCGGTCAACATCAACTTCATCGCCTTCTCGTTCTTCCTGCAGGACCTCGCGGGCCAGGTGTTCGTGTTCTTCATCCTGACCGTCGCCGCGGCCGAGGCGGCCATCGGCCTCGCCATCCTGGTGTTGCTGTTCCGTAACCGCGGAACCATCAACGTCCAGGACATGGACGCAATGAAGGGATAACCGGCCATGGATACGATCTATCTGCTTATCGTTCTGGCGCCGCTGTTCGGCGCGATCGCCGCCGGACTTTTCGGCCGCCAGATCGGGCGTACCGGCGCGCACAGCGTCACCATCCTGGGGGTGGCGATCTCGTTCATCCTGTCCGTGGTGGTGTTCTGGGCCCACGTGTTCGGGGATGCCGGGGTCTACAACGAGACCGTCTACACCTGGATGGTCTCCGACGGCATCCAGTTCGAGGTCGGGTTCCTGGTCGACAACCTGACCGCGATGATGATGCTGGTGGTCACCTTCGTCTCGCTGATGGTGCACATCTACACCATCGGCTACATGCAGGACGACCCGGGTTACCAGCGCTTCTTCGCCTACATCTCGCTGTTCACCTTCTCCATGCTGATGCTGGTGATGGCGAACAACTTCATGCAGCTGTTCTTCGGCTGGGAGGCCGTGGGTCTGGTCTCCTACCTGCTGATCGGCTTCTGGTACAAGCGCCCGACCGCGATCTACGCCAACATGAAGGCGTTCATCGTGAACCGGGTGGGGGACTTCGGGTTCCTGATCGGGATCGCCGCGCTGGTGTTCTACGCCGGCAGCCTGAACTACACCGAGGTGTTTGCCGAAGCCGAGTCGATGCGGGATGCGACCATCACCATCTGGCCGGGCTGGACCTTCGGTCTGCTGGATCTGGCGCTGATCTTCCTGTTCATCGGTGCGATGGGTAAGTCCGCCCAGGTGCCACTGCACGTCTGGCTTCCGGACTCCATGGAGGGCCCGACCCCGATCTCCGCGCTGATCCACGCGGCGACCATGGTGACCGCGGGTATCTTCATGGTGGCGCGCATGTCGCCGCTGTACGAGTTCTCCGTTCCGGCGCTGTCGTTCATCCTGATCATCGGGGCGATCACCGCGTTCTTCATGGGCCTGATCGGGCTCGTGCAGAATGACATCAAGCGCGTGGTGGCCTATTCGACGCTGTCGCAGCTGGGCTACATGACCGTGGCGCTGGGGGCCTCGGCCTACGCCGCCGGGTTGTTCCACCTGATGACGCACGCCTTCTTCAAGGCGCTGCTGTTCCTGGCTGCCGGCTCGGTGATCATCGCGATGCACCACCTGCAGGACATGCGTGCGATGGGCGGGCTGCGCCGGCACATGCCGGTCACCTACGTGACCGCGCTGATCGGCTCGCTGGCGCTGATCGGATTCCCGTTTTTCTCCGGGTTCTTCTCCAAGGACGCGATCATCGAGGCGGTCGGCTACTCGCAGATCCCGGGGGCGGCCTTTGCCTACTGGCTGGTGCTGGCCGGGGTGTTCGTGACCGCGCTGTACACCTTCCGCATGTTCTTCATGGTGTTCCACGGCGAGGAGCGCTATGACCAGGCGCACAAGTACATGCCCGACCATGGCGATGACCACGACGACGAACATGGTGACGATCATCACCACGGACCGCTGCAGCCGAAGGAATCGCCGTGGGTGGTGACCGTTCCGCTGGTGCTGCTGGCGATCCCGTCCGTGGTGGCCGGCTACTTCATCGGCCCGATGCTGTTCGGCGACTTCTTCGCCGACAGCCTGTTCGTGCTGCCGGAGCAGGACGTGCTGGCGACCAAGGGCGAGACCTACACCGGGGTGGTCGGCTTCGTCCTGCACGGTCTGATGCTGCCCGCGTTCTGGCTGGCCATGGCCGGCCTGGGTACGGCCTGGTACCTGTACATGAAGCGGCCCGAACTGCCCGGCGTGATTGCCGAACGGCTGAAGCTGGGTGTGCGCATCCTCGAGGACAAGTACGGCTTCGACCGCTTCAATGACTGGTTCTTCGCCGGCGGGACCGTGCGACTGGGCCGTGCGCTGTGGCGCTACGGTGATGCGCTGATCATCGACGGGCTGCTGGTCAACGGGACTGCGCGCTCGGTCGGCTGGATCGCCGCGCGCATTCGCCACATGCAGTCCGGCTTCCTCTACCACTATGCGTTCGTGATGATCATCGGCCTGCTGGTCCTGATGTTCGCCTACGTGATCTGAGCGGCTTCGACACCCATGCGCTCGAAGTCCATCGCTGTTTCAAGGAACGACCATGTTTGCTGACTGGCCTATCTTGAGTCTGTTGATCTGGCTGCCGATTCTCGGCGGCTTCCTGGTGCTTGCCGCCGGGCGCGACGCGCCCCATGTCGCGCGGCGGCTCGGGCTCGCGGTGGCCGTGGCGACCTTTGTGGCCAGTCTGCCGCTGTGGTTCGCGTTCGAGCGTGGCACCGCGGAGATGCAGTTCCAGGAGCTGGCCTCGTGGATTCCCGCGTTCAACGTGAACTACCACCTGGGCGTGGACGGGATCTCCATGCCGCTGATCCTGCTGACCACGCTGATCACCGTGGTGGTCGTGGTGGCGGCCTGGGAATCGGTGAAGGACCGCATCGCCTACTACATGGCCGCGATGCTGGTGATGGAAGGCCTGATGATCGGCATGTTCGCGGCGATGGACGCGGTGCTGTTCTACGTGTTCTTCGAGGCGATGCTGATCCCGATGTTCCTGGTGATCGGGATCTGGGGCGGGCCGCGGCGCGTCTATGCGACGCTGAAGTTCTTCCTCTACACCTTCCTCGGCTCGGTGTTCATGCTGGTCGCGCTGATCTGGATGTACATCCAGTCCGGCAGCTTCCTGATCCAGGACTTCCATGCCCTGCAGATTGGCATGACCGCGCAGATCCTGATCTTCCTCGCGTTCTTCATGGCGTTCGCGGTGAAGATCCCGATGTTCCCGGTACATACCTGGCTGCCGGATGCGCACGTGGAGGCGCCCACCGGCGGCTCGGTGATCCTGGCCGCGATCATGCTGAAGATCGGGGGCTACGGCTTCCTGCGCTTCTCGCTGCCGATTACCCCGGATGCCAGCGCGGTGCTGGATACGCTGATGATCGTGCTGTCGCTGATCGCGATCGTGTACATCGGCGTGGTGGCGCTGATCCAGAGCGACATGAAGAAGCTGATCGCCTATTCGTCGATCGCGCACATGGGTTTTGTGACCCTGGGCTTCTTCCTCGCCTTCTACATCTACTCCAACACCGGTGACTGGGAGGGGGCCTCGCTGGGTATTGCCGGCGGCATGGTGCAGATGATCTCGCACGGCTTCATCTCGGCGGCGATGTTCCTCGCGGTGGGCGTGCTGTACGACCGCCTGCACAGCCGGCAGATCGCCGACTACGGTGGCGTGGTGAACACCATGCCGTGGTTCGCCGCGTTCTTCGTGCTGTTCGCGATGGCCAACACCGGGTTGCCGGGCACCTCGGGCTTCGTCGGGGAGTTCATGGTCATCCTGGCCGCGTTCAAGGCGGACTTCTGGATCGCCTTCCTCGCCGCGACCACGCTGATCCTGGCCGCGGGCTACACCCTGTGGCTGGTCAAGCGCGTGATCTTCGGCGCGGTGGCCAATGACAACGTGGCCGGCCTGTCCGACATGAACCGCCGCGAGTTCTTCCTGATGGGCGTGCTGGCCTTCTTCACCCTGCTGCTGGGTGTGTGGCCGGCGCCGCTGCTGGATGTGATGAACGCGACCATCGACCACCTCGTGGCGCATATCGCGCAGTCGAAGCTCTGAAGGGACGCCTGACATGAATTTCGAGATCCCCAATTTCCTCCCCGCCGTGCCCGAGATGTTCGTGCTCGGGATGGCGTGCCTGATCCTGGTGATCGACGCGTTCCTGCCGGATTCGCGGCGCGATGTCACCTACGGCCTGGTGCAGGCGACGCTGGTCGCGGCGGCCGGCCTGACGCTGTGGCTGATGGGGCCGGAAACGGTCCTGACCTTCTCGGATACCTTCGTGAAGGACCCGATGGCCGACATCCTGAAGATCGCGGTGTACGTGACCAGCTTCCTGGTGTTCCTGTATGCCCGTCCGTACCTGATGGAGCGCGGTATCCACAAGGGCGAGTTCTACGTGCTGGGCCTGTTTGCGGTGCTCGGCATGATGATCATGATCTCCGGGCACAACCTGCTGACCCTGTACCTGGGTCTGGAGCTGCTGTCGCTGTCGTCCTACGCGCTGGTCGCCTTCTGGCGCGACAACAGCCGGGCGACCGAGGCTGCGATGAAGTACTTCGTGCTGGGCGCGCTGGCCTCCGGCCTGCTGCTGTACGGCATGTCCATGATCTATGGCATGACCGGCTCGCTGGATATCGCCGTGATCGCCGCCGAGCTGGTGGCCGCGGACGACAGCCTGAACATCCCGCTGGTGTTCGGCCTGGTGTTCCTGGTGGTGGCCGTCGCCTTCAAGCTGGGGGCGGTGCCGTTCCATATGTGGGTGCCGGATGTCTACGACGGCGCCCCGACGGCGGTGACGCTGTTCATTGCCACCGCGCCGAAGATCGCCGCGTTCGCCTTCCTGATGCGCCTGCTGGTGGAGGGCATGGGCCCGATGCACGCGGACTGGCAGGGGATGCTGATCATCCTGGCCGTGCTGTCGCTGGCGGTGGGCAACGTGATTGCGATCGCGCAGACCAGTATCAAGCGCATGCTCGCCTACTCGACCATTGCCCATATCGGTTTCCTGTTCATGGGCATCCTGGCGGGGACCGACAGCGGCTACGCCTCGGCGATGTTCTACGTGATGGTCTACGCGATCACCGCGGCCGGTGGCTTCGGCATGATCGTGTTCCTGTCGCGCAAGGGGTATGAAGCCGACCAGATCGACGACTTCAAGGGCCTGGCCAAGCGTAACCCCTGGTTCGCCTTCATCATGCTGTTGCTGCTGTTCTCGATGGCCGGCGTGCCGCCGACCGTCGGGTTCTACGCCAAGCTGGCGGTGATCCAGGCGGCCGTGGGCGCCGACCTGGTGTGGCTGGCGATCGTTGCGGTGATCTTCTCCATCATTGGCGCCTTCTACTACCTCCGCGTGGTCAAGATGATGTTCTTCGATGACCCGCAGGAGGGCGCCGAGGAGCCGGTGCAGCCGTCCGGCGCGCTGGCCACCGCGCTCAGCATCAACGGGCTGGCGGTACTGCTGCTGGGAATTTTCCCGGGGCTTCTGCTGTCTCTCACCCACTACGCAATCATTGGGTAAGTCGTGACACAGTGGATTCCGTTCGAGGCCCTCGTCTGGGGGTTTGTGGTAGTCGCGTTCATCAGCGCGAACCTGCCGTGGCTGAGTGAACGCATCGCGTTGATGGTGCTGCCGAAAAATGGGACCAAGGGGCCCTGGACCCGGATCTTCGAGTGGTTCGGGCTCTATATCCTCGCCGGGCTGATCGGCAAGGGGCTGGAGTTCCAGGCAACCGGTGGCATCCATTCGCAGGGCTGGGAGTTCTATGTGATCACCCTGTCGCTGTTCGCGATGTTCGCCCTGCCGGGGTACATCTGGCGCTACGACCTGCGCCCGCATCTGCGCACCGGCGAGCGCCGCACCCGGTAAATAATCATCGGAAACCCTTGCGGCGCCGGACGGCGCTTTGGTATAGTTCTGCGTCTCGGATGCGGGGTGGAGCAGTCTGGCAGCTCGTCGGGCTCATAACCCGAAGGTCGCAGGTTCAAATCCTGCCCCCGCTACCAATTGTCAGAGAGGCCCCGTATGGGGCCTTTTTGTTAAGGATCGATGGTCCGGCCGCAACTGCTCGCGGCCGGGTTGGGTCCTTAAGGCCGCGCTCCCGCGCGCCTCGCAGCGGACGTTTCGCTGCAGCCATCGTTAGAGGTGTACGAGGGGCGTTCGGCGCCCTTTTTTTGTTTCCGGGTCCCGCCATCGGGACGGAGTCGATCGAGACGCCCTTGTCGCAGAAGGCTGAACAACTGAACACGCTGCTCACCCCGGTGGTCGAGGGGGAGGGAATGCAGCTTTGGGGGCTGGAGTATCACGCCGGTTCCAAGCCGCCCGTCGTGCGGATCTTTATCGACGGCGAGAACGGCGTCACCGTGGATGACTGCGCGCGGGTCAGCGAGCAGGTGGGCGCGGTACTGGAAGTCGAGCAGGTCCTGAAGGGCAACTACACCCTGGAAGTTTCCAGCCCGGGCGTTGAACGCCCCCTGTTCACCCCCGAGCAGTTCCGGCGCTACATCGGACACCCGGTGAAGGTGCGCCTGTCATGGCCGGAGCACGATCGCCGCAATTTCCGTGGCGTGCTGCTGTCGGTGGACGAACCCATGATCGAGGTGGAAGTGGACGGCATGGCCTACGAGCTGCCGCTGGCCGCGATCCACAACGCGCGCGTCCTGGAGCAGCTGTAACGCGGCTGCTGCGTGGGACGCTGCTACGCTTTTGTTGAATCGGCAGGTGACTGCCGAGTGCGGAGAGGCAAGACATGAACAAGGAGATCCTGCTGGTCGCCGATGCCGTGGCGAACGAGAAGGGAGTGGAGAAGGACATCATCTTCGACGCCCTGGAATCGGCCCTGGCGATGGCGACCCGCAAGTACCACGGCGGCAAGATGGACGTGCGCGTAAGCATCGACCGCGAGGAGGGCGACTACGAGGCCTTCCGGCGCTGGACCGTGGTGGACGACGAGGACCCGGAGTTCGAGTCCCCGGAGTACCAGATCCTGCTGTCCTATGCCCAGCAGAAGAACCCCGATGCGCAGGTTGGCGACGTGATCGAGGAGCCGGTCGAGGCCGTCGACTTCGGGCGTATCGCCGCCCAGACCGCCAAGCAGGTTATCGTGCAGAAGGTGCGCGAGGCCGAACGCGCCAAGGTGGTCGAGGAGTACCAGGATCGCGTAGGCACGCTGGTCATGGGTATCGTCAAGCGCACCGATCGCAACGGGACCTACGTGGATCTTGGCAGCAACGCCGAGGCGCTGATTCCGCGCGAGCACATGATCCCGCGCGAGACGGTGCGCACCAATGACCGGCTGCGCGGTTTCCTCAAGGAGATCCGTCCCGAGGCGCGCGGCCCGCAGCTGATCCTCAGCCGTACCGCGCCGGAGTTCCTGATCGAGCTGTTCAAGCTCGAGGTGCCGGAGGTCGGGCAGAACATCATCGACATCATGGGCGCGGCGCGCGATCCGGGCATGCGCGCGAAGATCGCGGTGCGCTCGAACGATCCGCGCCTGGATCCGGTCGGGGCCTGTGTCGGCATGCGCGGCTCGCGTGTGCAGTCGGTCTCCAATGAACTGGCGGGCGAGCGTATCGACATCATCGTCTGGGACGAGAACCCGGCCCAGTTCGTGATCAATGCGATGTCGCCGGCTGAGGTCCTGTCGATCGTGGTCGACGAGGACAAGCAGTCGATGGACATCGCGGTCGAGGAGGACAAACTGTCGCTCGCGATCGGTCGCGGTGGGCAGAACATCCGCCTGGCCTCCCAGCTTACCGGCTGGGAACTGAACGTGATGACCGAGGAACAGGCGGCCGAGAAGAGCGAGGCCGAGGCACAGCAGCTGGTCACCTTCTTCATGGAGGCCCTGGATGTCGACGAGGAAGTCGCCGGCATCCTGGTCCAGGAAGGCTTTACCACCCTGGACGAGGTGGCCTACGTGGACGAGGCCGAGCTGCTCGCGATCGAGGAATTCGACGAGGACATGGTCGAGGAGCTGCGCAACCGCGCGAGCGATGCGCTTCTGACCAAGGCCATTGCGGCCGAGGAAGGCCGTGAGGGCTATCAGCCCGCCGAGGATCTCCTGGACATGGAGGGCATGACCGCGGCGCTGGCGAACAAGCTGGCGTCACATGGCGTGTGCACCATGGAGGACCTGGCGGAGCAGGCATCCGACGATGTGGTCGAGATGACCGGTCTGGATACGGAAGAGGCGTCGGCGCTGATCATGACCGCGCGCGCCCCGTGGTTCGAGACCGGGGATTAAGCCCCGGTCGCCGTTATCGCGAACCCGTATCCAGGCTGTCGGCTGGCCTGAAAAGAATCTGGAATGGAGGTAGGCGCCATGGCGCAAATGACAGTGCAGCAATTCGCGGAATCGGTGGGGACACCGGTTGACCGCCTCATGGTTCAGCTCAAGGAGGCGGGTGTCGAGGTCGATGGTCCCGAGGCGGCGATCACCGATGCCGAAAAGCGCAAGCTGCTCGATCACCTCCGCCAGTCGCACGGCGAAGGCGGCGAGTCGGGGCGCGTGACCCTGAAACGCCGCACCCAGGCGCAGACCCTCAAGGTCAGCTCCGGTCAGGGCCGCTCCAAGACGGTCAACGTCGAGGTGCGCAAGAAGCGCACGCTGAAGCGCAAGCCCGCCGAGGCGCAGCCCGAGGCGCCGGTAGAAGAGGCCCCGGCGGTCGAGGAACAGGCCCCGGCGCCGGAGTCCCCCGAAGAGACCCGCGCCGCGGCCCCGGTGGAGGAGCCGGTCGCCGAGTCGCCGGTCGAGGAGACCCCGGCGGCCGAGGAGCCCCCGGTCGAGGAGCCCGAGGCGCCCGCCGAGCCGGAGCCCGAACCCGAACCCGTCGAGGCGGCGCCCGCCGAGGAGGCCGCGCCGGAACCGGAGCCGGAGCCGGCCAAGCCGAAACGTCCGCTGAGCCGCACCGAGCAGCTGGCCCTGCAGGTCGAGGCCGAGCGCGAGGCCCAGCGCAAGGCGGCCGAGGCACGCAAGCAGGAGGCGGCTGAACGCGAGGAACGCCAGAAGCGCCGGCAGAAGGAACTGGAGGCCCAGGAGGCCAAGCGCGAGAAGGAAGAACAGGCCCGTCTGGAACGCGAGGCGGCGGCCAGGGCGGCTGCGCCCACGGCGCCGGAAGGCGATGCGAAGGCCGGCAAGGGTGCTCGCAGGGGTGGGCGCAAGGACGATCGCAAGGAGCTGCATGTGGCCGGCGATCGTCGCGGGCGCCGCAAGAAGGGCGAGAGCCGCAAGGCCCAGTCCGCGGCCGCCCAGGCGGTGACCAGCAAGCATGGCTTTGCCAAGCCGACCGCGCCGGTGGTGCGGGATGTCGAGGTGCCGGAGACCATTACCGTGGCGGACCTGGCGCAGGCGATGGCGATCAAGGCGCCGCAGCTGATCAAGGCGCTGATGGGCATGGGTGTGATGGCCACCATCAACCAGTCCATCGACCAGGACACCGCGATGCTGGTGGTCGAGGAGATGGGGCACAACCCCATCGCGGCCAAGGAGACCTCGGTCGAGGACGAGATCGATACCGGTCTGGAGCAGACCGCCGAGGCCAAGCCGCGCCCGCCGGTGGTGACCGTGATGGGTCACGTGGACCACGGCAAGACCTCGCTGCTGGACTACATCCGCAAGGAGAAGGTCGCCTCCGGCGAAGCCGGCGGTATTACCCAGCACATCGGCGCCTACCATGTGAAGAACAACCACGATGGTGTGACCTTCCTGGATACACCCGGCCATGCCGCGTTTACCGCGATGCGGGCCCGGGGCGCCCAGTCCACGGATATCGTGATCCTGGTGGTGGCCGCGGACGACGGCGTGATGCCGCAGACCATAGAGGCTATCCAGCATGCGAAGGCGGCGGGTGTGCCCGTTGTGGTCGCGGTCAACAAGGTCGACAAGCCGGAGGCCGAACCGGAGCGGGTCATGAACGAGCTGGCCCAGCACGAAGTGATCCCGGAGGCCTGGGGCGGCGATACCCAGTTCATCCAAGTCTCTGCCCATACCGGACAGGGGATCGACGAACTGCTGGAGGCCTTGGGCCTGCAGGCCGAGGTGATGGAACTGAAGGCCCCGGACGAGGGCCCGGCGCGTGGCGTGGTCATCGAATCGCGCCTGGAGAAGGGCCGCGGCCCGGTGGCCACCATCCTGGTCCAGTCCGGCAAGCTCAAGCACGGCGACATCCTGCTCTCGGGCAAGGAGTACGGCCGCGTGCGGGCGATGTTCGACGATACCGGCACGGCGGTGAAGGAAGTCGGTCCGTCCATGCCCGTGGAGGTCCTCGGCCTGTCCGGTGTGCCAGAGGCGGGTGACGAGGTCCTGGTGGTCGCGGACGACAAGACTGCCCGTGAGGTGGCCGAACATCGCGACACCAAGCAGCGCGAGCGCAAGCTGGCCGCGCAGCAGGCGGCGAAGCTGGAGAACATCTTCAACCAGATGCAGGAAGGCGAGATCGCCACCGTGAACATCCTGATCAAGGCGGATGTCCAAGGCTCGGCCGAGGCCCTGCGCGAGTCGCTGATCAAGCTGTCCACCGACGAGGTGCGCGTGAAAGTGGTCTCCGCCGGGGTTGGCGGGATCTCCGAGTCCGACCTGAACCTGGCGATGGCCTCCGAGGCGATCGTGATCGCGTTCAACGTGCGTGCCGATGCGGGCGCCAAGCGCCTGGCCGCCGAGAACGAGATCGACGTGCGCTACTACTCGGTGATCTACGAGGCGATCGACGACGTGAAGCAGGCGCTGTCCGGCCTGCTGTCGGCCGAGATCCGCGAAGAGGTGATCGGTCTGGCCGAGGTCCGCGATGTGTTCAAGGCCTCCGGCTTCGGCCAGGTCGCTGGCTGTCTCGTGGTCGAGGGCGCGGTCAAGCGTGGCAATCCGATCCGCGTGCTGCGCGATAACGTGGTGGTCTACGAGGGCGAGCTGGAAAGCCTGCGTCGCTTCAAGGACGACGTGAACGAGGTCAAGGCCGGCACCGAGTGCGGGATCGCGGTGAAGAACTACAACGACGTGAAGGCGGGCGACCAGATCGAGGTCTTCCAGCGCGTCGAGGTGGCACGGACCCTCTGATGCCCGGAAACCGCGACTTTCATCGCTCGGACCGGGTCGGCGAGCAGATCCAGCGCGAGCTGGCCGAGCTCATCCGCATGGAGGTCAAGGATCCGCGCGTCGGTATGATCACCCTGGCGGGGGTCGAGGTGTCACGCGACCTGGCCCATGCCCGGGTGTATTTCACCCAGCTGGGCGGAGCCGAGAAGGGCGCGGAGGCGCAGCAGGGGCTGAACAATGCCGCCGGGTTCCTGCGCCGGGCCCTAGGGCAGCGCATGCGCCTGCGCTCGGTGCCGCAGCTGCGCTTCACCTACGACGACACCCCGGAGCGCGGGGCGCACCTGTCGTCGCTGATCGACCAGGCACTGGCCGAGGATCGTGCGCACCACGCGGACGATCCCGATGCCGGGGACGGTAGCGGCGAGTCCTCACAGGGGGATGCCGAGGACGCCCGTGACCCGGGCGAAGGGCCGGAACGCGGGGCCTGAGCCCCGGCGTTTCCGGTCGGGCGATCCATCCATGGCGGGCAAGCGGCGCGAGGTCGACGGCATCCTGTTGCTGGACAAGCCTCGGGGGCGCAGTTCCAACCAGGCGCTGGGTCGCGTCAAGTATCTGCTGCAGGCGAAGAAGGCCGGTCACACCGGGGCACTGGACCCGCGGGCGACCGGCCTTCTGCCGTTGTGCTTCGGTCAGGCGACCAAGGTCTCCGGCTGGCTGCTGGATGCGGACAAGCGCTACATCGCCGAGGCACAGCTGGGAGTGGAGACCGACAGCGCCGACCTCGATGGCGAGGTGATCCGCGAGTCCCGGGTGCCGGCGATTGATTCGACCACCCTGCGCGAGCTGGAGCAGCGTTTCAGCGGCGATCAGGCCCAGGTCCCGCCGATGGTCTCGGCGCTCAAGCACCAGGGCCAGCGGCTGTACGAGCTGGCGCGGCGCGGGGTGGAGGTCGAGCGGCCGCCGCGCCCGGTCCGTATACATTCCCTGCGTATCGAGCAGACCGCCCCGGACCGGCTGCGCCTGGAGGTGCACTGCTCCAAGGGCACGTACATCCGGTCGCTGGTCGCCGATATCGGGCATGCGCTGGGGTGCGGTGCGGCGGTGGATACCCTGCACCGGGTCGGGCATGGCCATTTCGATGCCGAGTCCATGGTGTCGCTGGAGACGGTCGAGGCCGCGTTCGAGGCCGGCGGGGCCGCGGCCATCGAAGCCCTGCTGCAACCCGCCGAGGCGGCGCTCGCGCACTGGCCGGCGGTCACCCTGGATGCGGCCGCCAGTGCCGCCATGCGCCACGGCAATCCCGCGGCGGCGACGGCGGTGATCGCCGAGGCCCCGGGCGCGTCCGATGCCCCGCGCGAATCCGAAACCGGCTGGGCCCTGGTCCGGGTGTTCGATGCCGCAGGGGCCTTCCTGGCGGTGGGGGTGCGCGACGACGCGGGGCAGGTGCGGGCGCGGCGGCTGTTCGTTCCCGCGGCCTGACGGCGGCCCGGCAAGCGGGTGGTTGTATTCTGTTCATGCCGGCGTGGGCCGTGGTACCATTGCGCGCCTATCGCCAGCGCCACTGGTCGATTAACGGTCAAGTAATCTCAGGAGTCAGGTTTTCATGTCGCTCACTACCGAAGAAAAATCGGCCATCGTCGAGAAGCACAAGCGCGATGCCAACGACACCGGTTCGCCGGAGGTCCAGGTCGCGCTGCTGACGGCCCGCATCCAGCATCTGATGGGGCACTTCGACAAGCACAAGCAGGATCATCACTCGCGCCGCGGCCTGCTGAAGATGGTCAGCCAGCGTCGCAAGCTGCTGACCTACCTCAAGCGCCACGACCAGGACCGCTATCAGGCCCTGGTTCAGGAGCTTGGGCTGCGCCGCTAAGGCCGGCACGACAGGCCCGCGCCACTGGTGCGGGCCTGTTCGCTTTCGGGGCCGCGCAATGGCCCGCGAAGGCCAGAATTCAGGCATCAACGTTGGATGAACACGGGAAACGGGAAATAACGTGGCATACAAGAAGTCGTTCCAGTACGGAAACCATACGGTCACCTTCGAAACCGGTGACATCGCTCGCCAGGCCAGTGGCGCCGTCCTCGTCAACATGGCCGAGACCGTGGTCCTGGTCACCGTGGTCGCCCGCAAGGAGGCCGATGCGGGACGCGACTTCTTTCCCCTGACCGTGAACTACCAGGAACGCACCTACGCCGCGGGCAAGATCCCCGGCGGGTTCTTCAAGCGCGAAGGGCGTCCGAGCGAGAAGGAGACCCTGACCTCGCGCCTGATCGATCGCCCGATCCGCCCGCTGTTCCCGGAAGGCTTCAAGAACGAGACCCAGGTGGTCGCGACGGTGATGTCGATCAACCCCGAGGTGGATCCCGACATCCCCGCGATGCTCGGCACGTCCGCGGCGCTGGCGCTGTCCGGGGTCCCGTTCGCGGGTCCGATCGGGGCCGCGCGGGTTGGCTACCGCGCCGGCGAGTACCTGCTGAACCCGACCTACAGCGCGCTGGAGGAGTCCGACCTCGATCTGGTCGTGGCCGGCACCGAGAATGCCGTGCTGATGGTTGAATCCGAGGCCAACCAACTCTCCGAAGAGGCGATGCTGGGGGCGGTCATGTTCGGCCACGAGCAGATGCAGGCCGCGATCCAGGCGATCCGCGAGCTGGCGGCCGAGGCCGGCAAGCCGGCCTGGGAGTGGGAGGCCCCGGCCACCAGCGATTCGCTGGAGGATCAGGTGAAGGCCGTAGTGGGCGATGCCCTGGTCGAGGCCTACCAGATTGCCGAGAAACAGGCGCGTACCCAGCGCATCGGCGAGCTGCGTACCCAGGCCGTCGAGGCCCTCGCCAGCGACGCCGAGTCCGGCCCATCGGCGGATGCCATCAAGACCGCCTTCCACGATCTCGAGTACCGTCTGGTGCGCGATCGCATCCTCGACGGCAATCCGCGCATCGACGGCCGCGACAACAAGACGGTCCGCCCGATCCGCATCGACACCGGCGTGCTGCCACGTGCCCACGGCTCCGCGGTGTTCACGCGCGGCGAGACCCAGGCCATGGTAGTCGCGACGCTGGGGACCGACCGTGACGCCCAGGTGATCGACGCGATCGAGGGCGAGCGCCGCGACCGCTTCATGCTGCACTACAACTTCCCGCCCTACTGCACCGGCGAGACCGGATTCGTGGGCTCGCCCAAGCGCCGCGAGATCGGGCACGGGCGTCTGGCCAAGCGCGGCGTCGCCGCGGCCATGCCGAACGACGAGGACTTCCCGTACGTGGTCCGCGTGGTCTCCGAGATCACCGAATCCAACGGCTCCAGCTCCATGGCCTCGGTGTGCGGTACGTCGCTCGCGTTGATGGATGCCGGGGTGCCGCTGAAGGCGCCGGTCGCGGGGATCGCGATGGGCCTCATCAAGGAAGGGGACCGCTTTGCGGTGCTGTCCGACATCCTCGGAGACGAGGACCACCTGGGCGACATGGACTTCAAGGTCGCCGGGACGTCGGACGGCGTCACCGCCCTGCAGATGGATATCAAGATCGACGGCATTACCCGCGAGATCATGGAGCAGGCGCTGGCGCAGGCGCGCGAGGGCCGCATGCACATCCTCGGCTGCATGAACGAGGTGCTGCCGCGTCATCGCGACGAGATGTCCTCCCACGCGCCGCGCTTCATCACCATGAAGATCAACCCGGACAAAATCCGCGATGTGATCGGCAAGGGCGGGGCCACCATCCGGGCCCTGACCGAGGAGACCGGCGCGAGCATCGACATCCAGGACGACGGGACGGTCAAGGTTGCCTCCACCGACCAGGCGGCGGGTCTCGAGGCCAAGCGCCGCATCGAGGAGCTGACCGCGGATATCGAGGTGGGCCGGCAGTACACCGGCAAGGTCGCCAAGATCATGGATTTCGGTGCGTTCGTCTCCATCCTGCCTGGGCGCGACGGCCTGGTGCACATCTCGCAGATCTCCGACGAGCGAGTCGAGAACGTGGGCGATTTCCTCGCCGAGGGGGATTCCGTGACGGTTCGAGTACTCGAAGTGGACAAGCAGGGGCGCATTCGTCTGAGCATGAAGGCAGTCGAACCCGAGTCCTGATCGGGCTCGTTTCGTTCACGGGCACCGGGTTGCGGTGCCCGGCCATTCAGATTCGGGACGCTTCGGCATGGATCTCGTCAGCATTCGCAAGAGCTACCGGCGCTACGCCCGTCATTACGACGCGACGTTCGGGCGGGTGTTCGCGACCGGGCGCGCAAGTGCGCAGGAAACCCTGGCACCGCTCTCCGGCAAGCGCATCCTCGAGGTCGGGGTGGGTACGGGCATCTCGCTGCCGGACTACCCGGACGACTGCGAGGTCGTCGGGATCGATGTCTCCCGGGAGATGCTGGAGGTCGCACGGGGCCGCCTGAACGGGGGACTCCCGGCCGTATCCGGGCTTTGCGAAATGGACGCGGAGCAACTCGGCTTTGCCGACAACAGCTTCGATGCGGTGGTGGCGATGTACGTGGCCACGGTGGTGCCGAACCCCGACGCCCTGTTCGCCGAGATGTGGCGGGTCTGTCGCCCCGGCGGTCGCCTGCTGGTGGTGAATCACTTCGCCTCGCAGCAATGGCTGTTGCGCGGCTTCGAGCGCTGCCTGCGCCCGCTGTCCAAGGCCGTCGGATTTCGCCCCGATATGGAGTTCGAGGACTTTGTCCGCGTCACCGGGCAGGAACCCTGCATGGTCGCCCCGGCCAGCCTGTTCGGCTACTGGAAACAGGTCGAATTCCGCAAGCCTGCCTGAGCGGTGCCGCTCGCCGGGCTCCGCTACAAGCACTGCCTTGGAATGCCCCGCAGGGGCCGCCCCGGGAGATCGCCACGTCGCTACGCTCCTCGCGATGACGGGGCGCGTGATGATTCCGGGGTGTGTCAGATGCGTGTGAAGAGCGGCAGCTCGTGGCGGCGCGCATTGGCCGCGATGAAGCGTCCTCTCCCGTCCTGTTCGCGGTCCAGGCGCGCCTGCTCGGTGGAAGCCTCGCCGACGATCGTGGCCAGGAAGACCTCCAGTTCGCCCCCGTCCACCCGCAGGCGCCCAAACGGTGACCCGTCCGCGGCGGCGTGCCAGAACAGCCGCGGCTGCCAGTTGCAGCCCTGGATCTTCGGGTGCTGGAAGAGCGCGATCAGGCGGTGTTCGAGTGCGTCGGGCATGGGAACCTCGGTCGGGCTGTAGCGGACGAAAGCCTCAGAGAGACGTCTGAGTGGCCCTGGCCGTCGCGCCAGTGGTCGGAAAAGGCGTTACTGTAGAGGAACCCGCCCACCGCGTCAGAGGATCCGACGAATGGCCATCGACTGGAAGCGCTATGACCCCGCCCCGTTCTATGACGAACTGATCAATAAGCCCGGCAAGCCGCGCGGGCCGGGCAAGGCGCTGGCGGAATACCTGGCCTCGCTGGACGAGGGCGAGATCCACAGCCGCAAGCAGGCCGCGGACAGCGCGATCCTCGAGATGGGGATCAGCTTTACGGTGTATACCGAGGGCGAGAATATCGACCGCGCCTGGCCGTTCGACATCATCCCCCGGGTGATCGCGCGCAAGGAGTGGGACCAGGTGTCCGCCGGGCTGGAGCAGCGCCTGAACGCGCTGAATCTCTTTATCGACGACATCTACAACGAGCAGCGCATTTTTCAGGACAAGGTGATCCCGCGCTACGTTCTGAACCAGTCGAAGAATTTCCGCGAGCAGTGCATCGGCATCAAGCCGCCGCAGGGCGTCTGGGCGCATATCTGCGGTACCGACCTGGTGCGCGACGGATCGGGGCAGTTCTACGTGCTGGAGGACAACCTGCGCGTACCCTCCGGGGTCTCCTACATGCTGGAGAACCGCCAGGTCACCAAGCGCGTGTTCCCGGAGATGTTCGAGAGCTCCAGCATCCTGCCGGTGGACGAATACCCGACTCAGCTGTTCGACATGCTGGCGTCGATCTCGCCGCGCCCGCAGGACTATCCCGAGATCGCGGTGCTGACGCCCGGCATCTACAATTCCGCGTACTTCGAGCACTCCTTCCTGGCCCAGCGCATGGGCGCCGAGCTCGTGGAGGGCGCGGACCTGGTCGTCGGGGACGACGACTGCGTCTACATGCGCACCATCGACGGTCTTGAGCGCGTGGACGTGATCTACCGGCGCATCGATGACGAGTTCCTCGACCCGGAGGTGTTCAACCCCGATTCGATGCTGGGCGTGCCCGGCCTGATGCGCGCCTGGCGCAAGGGGAACGTGGGCCTGGCCAACGCCCCCGGTGCCGGCGTGGCCGACGACAAGGTGATGTATGCCTATGTGCCGGACATCATCCGCTACTACCTGGACCAGGAGCCGATCATCCCCAATGTGCCGACCTATCTCTGCGTGAACGAGAAGGACCGCGCCTATGTGCTGGACCACCTCGACGAACTGGTGGTGAAGCCGGCCAACGAGTCCGGCGGCTACGGCATGCTGGTGGGCCCGCACGCGACCAAGAAGCAGCGGGCCGAGTTTGCCCAGCTGATCAAGAAGGACCCGCGCAACTATATCGCCCAGCCGACGCTGGATCTTTCCGTCGCCCCGACGCTGTGCGGCGACGAGATCGAGCCGCGCCATTTGGACCTGCGCCCGTTCATCCTCCAGGGGGTGCGCACCGACGTGACCGCCGGCGGGCTGACGCGCGTGGCCATGCGCAAGGGCTCGCTGGTGGTGAACTCCTCGCAGGGCGGGGGCAGCAAGGACACCTGGATCGTGGACGAGGAGAACTGAGATGCTCTCGAGAGTCGCCGAACGCGTTTACTGGATGGCGCGCTATGTCGAGCGCGCCGAGAATACGGCACGCATGGTCACGGCCTTCAATCTGCTGGCGCTGGACATGCCGAAATCGGTGCAGGTGTCGTGGAAGGGCCTGGTAGAGGTCACCGGCAACGAGGACCTGTTCGATAACCACTATCAGCGGGACGATGAACGCAATTGCGTGAAATTCCTGCTGGCGGATGCCGACAACCCGAGTTCGGTGCTCAACTCCCTGCGGGCGGCGCGCGAGAATGTGCGTACCACCCGCGACCTGGTTCCCTCCGAGGCCTGGGAGGTGATGAACGAGCTGTACCTGTTCGCCCGTGACCATATCGATCAGGGCATCGGCAAGCGCGGCCGGTTCGAGTTTCTCTCCGAGGTGGTTCAGCGCTGCCAGACCCTGACAGGGCTGCTGGCCGGCACCATGAGTCATGATGCGGCCTATGACTTCATCCGCCTGGGGCGCAATCTGGAGCGCGCCGACATGTCCACCCGGCATGTCGACGTGGGCGCCCTCAAACTCCTGAAAAAGGACGGCGAGGATCCCGAGCCCTACGAGGGGCTGCTATGGACCAGCATCCTGCGTTCGGGGAGTGGCTTTCAGATGTACCGCCAGCATGTGAAGCGGCGGATCAACGGTGTGGACGTGGTGCGGTTCCTGCTACAGGACACCGCCTTCCCGCGTTCGGTGACCCACGCCCTGACTCAGGTGCAGGACGCGCTGGAGAAGCTGCCACGCAACGAACTGCCGCTGCGCCTGGTGATCCAGGCGCGCCGCCACGCCTCCAGCGCGCATGTGGAGGAGCTGATCGCGGAAGACGGCCTGCATGCCTTCATGGATGTGCTGCAGCGGGATATCGGGGACATCCACGGTGCGAACGTGGAGACCTGGTTCCGGATCGCGCCGGCGCAAACCCAGACCCAGGCGGCATAGGGAGGTAGTCGATGGATCGCGGGTGAAACTGCGATCCGTTCAGCGGCGGGACTTTTTCGCTTTGCTCGAAGCGGGCGCTGCGGCCTTGCCGGAGCCGCGGCTGACGCGGGTCCCGCGCTGCTTGCGCGCGTGGGCGGACTCCCAGTCGAAGCGCGGCAGGTCGGTGAAGGCCTTCTTGATGTTGGTGTCCCAGGCCTGGGTGAGTGAGCGCAGGTAGGCGTCGTCGGTCTCCAGGCACAGGTAATGGTCGAAAGTCAGGGTGCCGCGCTCGTAGACCATGACCTCGATCGGGGGCCCCACAGTCAGGTTCGAACGAATGGTCGAGTCGATGGAGACCAGCGCGCAGCGCGCGGCATCCCCCAGCGGGGTGGCCGGTTCGATGATGCGGTCCAGGATCGGCTTGCCGTACTTGCTCTCGCCGATCTGCAAAAAGCGCGTCTGCTGCGAGGTGGTGATGTAATTGCCCTGCGGGTAGACCATGAAGATCGCCGGGGCATCGTCGCCGATCTGGCCGCCGATGATCAGGGTGGCCTCGGCCTTAATACCGGAGCGGGACAGGGCCTCGGAATGCTTCTCCGCCTCTTCGCGGTTGAGCCGGCCGAGGTATTCGGCGGCATCCGACATGCGCTCCACCGTCGCCAGGCTTTCCTCGGCGCCTTCCTCCATGTCGCGCTTGAGCTGCTGCACCACCGACTGCGTGGTGGCCAGGTTGCCGGCCGCGAGGACCACGAATACCCGCTGCCCCTCGATCTCGAAGGTGTGCATCTTGCTGTAGGTGCTCACCTGGTCCACGCCCGCATTGGTGCGGGAGTCGGAGGCGAAGACGAGGCCGTCGTCCAGGTCGATGGCGACACAGTAGGTCATGGGGGCGCGGGTTTCCGGGCAAGGCAGTGACGGCATACTAGGGCTGGGGTCGGGGGGCGTCAACGCAGTGTCGCGTTGAGTGCCGTCGGCGGATGCACCGAACCGGTGCCCCCGCCGCGTGGTCTGCAGGCCTACTGAATGCGTGTTCTTGCGAGGAGATGCCGATGTTTCGTTCCGGCCTGTGGCTGTTGCTGACCCTGCTGTTCCTGCCCACGTTGGCGAGTGCCGATGCGCTCGAGCCCGATGCCCTGATCGAGCGCATGCAGGCGGGCGGGCTGGTGATCTACTGGCGCCACGCCGCGACCGATCACAGCCGCCGCGATCAGGACCTGACCGACATGAGCCGCTGCGAACTGCAGCGCAATCTGGACGACCGCGGACGCGAGCAGGCGCGCCGGGTCGGCGCCGGCTTCGAACGTCACGCGATCCCGGTCGAGCGCATTTTGAGCTCGGCGTTCTGCCGCAATATCGACAGCGCCCGGATCGCCTTCGGCGAGGGCTCCTGGGAGGTGCGGGACGACCTGTTCAACGTGCCGCCGGTGCGCGACCGTCAGCGGCAGCAGGCACTGGTGACGGCCCTGCGGGACTATCTCGTGACGCCGCCGGAGGAGCGCGACAGCAACGTGGTGATCGTCGGGCACAACATCAACCTCCAGCGCGCGGCGCGGGTGCGCATCGACGAAGGCGAGATCGCGGTGTTCGAGCCGGGCGGGGATGCGCCCCGCGTGCTCGGCATACTGACCCCCGAGGATTTCGATTGAGCGACCCCGGCCCGCCCTGGCGGGCCGGAGTCGCGTGGCCGGGCAGAATGACGCCGGAGCGTCTACGCACAGGGGAGGGGGGACGGATCGGGAGTGATGTGGTGAGAAACGGGATGGTGGGTGGAGTACTGGCCCTGGTGCTGGCGATGGTGGCCCCGGCCGGCGCCGAGCCGCTGGCACCGGAGGCCCTGATCGAGCGCCTGCAGGCGGGCGGGCTGGTGATCTACTGGCGGCATGCGGCCACCGATCGGTCGCACGACGACTATGACCTCTCCGACATGACGGACTGCGAAGGGCAGCGCAACCTGAGCACGCGCGGGCGGGAACAGGCGCGGCAGGTGGGCAAGGGCTTCGAGTGGCATGCCATACCGGTCGAGCAGGTGCTGACCAGCGAGTTCTGCCGCAACTGGGAGACCGCGCACTACGGGTTCGGCGAGTACGAGATCCGGACCGAACTCTACAACCTCCCGATCATTCAGGACGACACGCGCCGCGAGGAGCTGATCGAAGGGCTGCGGCGGCACCTGAACACGCCGCCCGAGGCCCCGGAGAAGAACATCGTGATCGTGGGCCATGACCTGAACCTGCGCCACGCCGCGGAGGTGGAGATTGACGAGGCCGAGATGGCCGTGTTCGAGCCACATACTGACGGGCCGCGTCTGCTCGGAACGCTGCAGCCCGACGACCTGAAGCACTAGGGGAAACCCTGGTTAATGCGCACGCTCGCGCTCGAGTCGCTTATGCGTGCGAACAAGGCGCGGGGACGCGGTGGTGAACCCCGACCCCGCGTCGGGGCCGGGGCGGGTCGGTCAGTAGAGGAAGTCCGGCAGGTGCTTGCGCAGGCTGGTGGCGTCGGTGGACTTGGTGACGTTCTTGGCCACCTCGGCGGTAACGCTCTGGGCGACGGTCGGGTCCAGTACCTCGCGCAGGGCGCCCAAGAAAGTCGGCGCGGCGACGATCACGAGTCGCTTGAAGGTGCCCTCGTGATAGGCGGCCTTGAGCCGCTCGGCGACTTGGCGGGCAAAACGGTTGCGTTCGTTGGCGGCGGGATCGGTACTCTCCTGCATGGCGTGCCGCGCATCCCCGCTGGCACTGCTCCAGCTGCGTCCGGGGCGATCCGAGACGAGATCCTGGTTGTGGGCGCGGGACTCGCTGTGCGAGAGCGTCTCGCTCTCGTGCATCCCCTGACAGGCGCGGCCCTCGCAGGCAAAGATGCGGGCGCGCGCGGCATCGGCGACAACGATCCAGACAGTGTCCATGCAGATCCTCCTTTGGCGTAGACGGTGGCCCCGGGTACCCGTTGGACGGGTCGACGGGACCGCTGCGGGGCCGGCCCGGCAGGCACCGGCCCCGTCTTCGAGTGTAGATGCTCTCAACCGGCGTGGGGGTGGTATCGCACAGAGCAGGGCCTGTTCCGTGCGGGCGCGCACGGCCGGCGGCGCGGTACCCTGATCCCATGTATGCGCGTGCCAAGGAAATGACCCCATGAGCCTTCTGACCTGGCTGGGTATCCTCGTCTGCCTGTCCCAATCGGCGATCCTGTCCGGGCTCAACCTCGGGCTGTTCTCGCGCAGCAAGCTGGAACTGGAGGTCCAGGCGCAGAAGGGGGATCCGCGCGCGGAACGCCTGCTGGCCCTGCGCGGCGATGCGAATTTTGCCCTGGTGACCATCCTCTGGGGCAATGTCGCCGTCAACGTGCTGCTGGCGCTGCTGTCGGGCTCGGCGATGGGGGGCGTGGCGGCGTTCCTGTTCTCCACGGTCGTGATCACGATCTTTGCCGAGATCCTGCCGCAGTCCTATTTCTCCCGGCACGCGCTGAAGGTGGCCGGGGCGCTCTATCCGCTGCTGCGGTTCTACCAGTTCCTGATGTATCCGGTGGCGCGCCCCACGGCCTGGGTGCTGGATCGCTGGCTCGGCGGCGAGGAGATCCGGTTCTTCCCGGAGCGCGATCTGCACCACCTGATCGATCTGCATATGCAGGCGCACGGCAGCGAGATCACGCGGGTCGAGGGACGCGGTGCACGCAATTTCCTGGAGCTGGACGACATCCTGGTGCAGCACGAGGGGCAGGCGCTGGATCCGGACAGCGTGCTCACCATGGAATTCGCGGACGGGCGCCCGGTCTTCCCCGCGATCGCGCCGCGGACCGATGATCCGTTCCTGGTCCGGCTCAATCGGCCCGGGCGGGGCTGGATAGTGATTACCGACCCCGAAGGCGAGCCGCGCACGGTGATCCGGGTCCCGGAGTTCACCCGCGAGGCCCTGTTTGCACCGGAACGCTTTGATCCCCACCATCACTGTCACCATCCTCTGGTGGTACGCGATGGGGGCCGACGTCTGGGCGGGCTGGTGCCGCATTTCAAGGTGCGCCCGGCCAGCAGTGGCGACACCGTGGTCGGCGACGATGTCATCCTGCTGTGGACCGATGATCAGCGCCGCATCCTGAGCGGGACCGATATCCTCGGCCGTTTGCTGCGCGGTGTGGGGCAGCCGGCCCCGGCCGACACCCCGGGAGCGGTCTGAGCGCGAGCGCAGGAGGCCGAAACGAATGGAATTCAGGACCGTGGGCGGGGCGGGTATAACGCCCTATCTGGACGCCGTGGCACGCCTGCGTATCGCGGTGTTCCGCGAGTGGCCGTACCTCTACGACGGCAGTGCGGAGTACGAGGCGCGGTACCTGCAGGACTACGCGGACTGCCCGGACAGCACGCTGGTGCTGGCGCTGGAAGATGGCCGTGTGGTGGGCGCTTCCACCGCGTTGCCTCTGGCCGCGGCCGAGGCGGAATTCCAGGCCCCGTTTCGCGAGCAGGGGCTGGACCCGGCGGCGTACTACTACCTCGCGGAGTCAGTGCTGGAGCCGGAGTTTCGTGGTCAGGGAGCCGGGCACCGGTTTTTCGACGAGCGCGAGGCGGCGGCCCGCCGGTTGGGGTTTGCGCATGCCACCTTCTGTGCGGTGGTGCGCCCGCAGGATCACCCGCGGCGCCCGGCGGACTATCGGCCGCTGGACGGTTTCTGGAGGAGGCGCGGCTACACCCGGGCCGAGGGCCTGGTCTGCCAGTTTCCCTGGCCGGATATTGGCGAGACGCAGGAAACCCACAAGCCATTGCAGTTCTGGTGGCGCGGGCTGTGAAGCGGTCGCGGGGGTTTACGCTCCCGAATCGTCATCCTGTGGATCGTTGTCCCCCTTGAGCATGCCGGCCAGCCCGGCGAACGGGTTGTGCGTGGCCGTGGTTCCGCCCGTCTTGCCGCTTCCGGGGGTGGCATCGGTATAGCGCTGGTGCTCGTTGTCGTGGCAGTACAGGCACAGCAGTTCCCAGTTGCTGCCGTCCGGGGGGTTGTTGTCGTGGTTGTGGTCGCGGTGGTGCACCGTCAGCTCGCGCAGATTGGCGCGGGTGAACTCCCGCCCGCAGCGCCCGCAAACCCACGGATACATCTTCAGGGCCTGCTCGCGATAGCCGCGTTCGCGCTCCGCCTGGTCGCGCCGACTGCGGGCCACCAGGTCGTCGAGACGGTTGGAGGTCGAGTGGGTCATGGGGCGGTCTCCAGAGGTTGCTGCATCGAGCGTAGCTTTGATGCGCCGGCGCGGCCAGTCAGTCCAGGTCTCGAAGGTATTGCGTTAGCGCATCGAGGCTGCGTTCGTGGCCGGAGGGGAGGGGGGCTTGCGGGTCCTGCAGCCAGGCGGCGATGTCGGCGAAGGTGGTTCCGGCGCGGGTGTAGCGGGTCAGCATGTGGTAGCCCTCGGGGTAGAGCACGGCGCGGTGGGCACCGGACTCCTGCGCGGAAAGCCCCTCCAGCAGGCGCGCCAGGGGGCGCGGTGGCACGAGGTCGTCGCGCGCCCCGTAGAGGGTCAGGCTGGGCGCGGGCAGGTCGGGACCGGTCTCCAGCGCGCGGGTCATCAGGGTGGTCAGGCCGTCGAGGGCATCGATGCGCGCGTCGCGCAGCACGAGCGGGTCGTCGCGCATCTGTTGCAGCACGGCGGGGTCGTCGGTGGGACGGATATCCAGTTCCGCCGCCATCTCGCCGTCCAGGCGCCAGCCGGGCGCCAGGCGCGCTCCCAGCCACAGGCCGAAGCGCTGATACCAGGGCATGTCGCCCCGGCTCCAGACGGCCGGGGCGATCAGCACCGTGCCGGCTACAAGGGGTGTCCCGTCCCCGGCGTCGGGCGCCTCCGCCGCGGCCAGCAGGGCGACCGCGCCGCCCATGCTCTTGCCGACCAGGTAGGGCGTGCGATCGGGATAACGCGCCTGCAGCAGCCGCAGCGCGGTGCGGGCGTCCTCGGCCATGATCCGATGACCGGACCAGTAGCCGGCATTGCGCGTGCCGCCGAAGCCGCGCTGGTCATAGGCGTAGACCGCGATGGCATGCTCGGCGAGGGCCTCGCCCAGGGCCTGCATGCTGCCGCCGTGGTCGTTGAACCCGTGCAGGGCCAGCACCACCTGCTCCGGGGTCTCCGGACCCCAGCGATGCAGCGGCAGTCGATCACCGTCCGCGGTGTGGATGACCTCCTGGGCGAGGATCGGCACGCGGGACTCGCCACCGGACGGGTTGGGCACCGCTCCGGCACAGCCGGCCAGCCACAGGATGGCCAGCGGCAGCAGGAGACCCCGGGCGTGGCTACCGAGCATCGCCTTTGTCGTTGTCGTCGGCGGCGTCAACGGCACGCGGGGGGAACAGGAATTCCCGCGGGCGTTCGCGCAGATGATGGCCGTAGGCGCGGAAGACGCGGCCGAAGGCCCCCATACGCACGCCCCGGGCGCGCAGCGCGACGTACAGCGCGAGGCCGAAACTGACCCACAGGTTGACGGCCCCGATCAGCAGCACGAAGACCAGGAACAGTGTGAATATCCCCAGCCCGGGTGTCTCGCTGGCGGTGATATAGCCGAGATTGGCCGAGGCGAAGGCCACGTGCTGGATATCCAGCGGCAGGCTCAGCAGGTAGCCGACATATCCGGTGACCCCGAGCAGGACACCGAACAGGAAGTTCCCGATCAGGGCCCCGTAGTTGTAGCCGATCCAGTCAGCCAGGCGGTGGCGGGCGCCGGTGGGCAGCAGGCGGCGCAGCCAAGGGTGTTCCCGCAGCCGGCCGGGCAGGTCGAGATAGGCGCAGCGGTTGTCGAAGAACCCGGCGATCAGGCCGGAGACGAACAGCCAGACCCCGGCGATCGCGGCGAAGAACAGCGCCAGCCCCATGATCGGGCGCAGGCCGTCCATCAGGTAGTCGGCCTCCTGGCCGGACAGGATCGGGGTCTCGAACAGGCGGGCGGAAAACAGCCCGATCAGGATCGCGGTGGGCAGGGCGATGCCCACGTTGCCCAGCACCGCGGCAAACTGCGAGCGTCCCACCCGCATCAGGAGGTCCGCCATCTTGCGCGGGTCGGCCGTCCCGCGTTCGCTCTCCTCGATGGCGGCGGCCAGGCGCGCGGCGGTCATCGCCGGCTGCTTGGTGGCGACGGTGAAGTGCAGGATGTGGATGAGCACGAAACCGAGCCCGTAGTTCAGGCTGGTCCACAGTGTGTAGGCCGCCTGGGACAGATCCAGGGCCCCGATCTGGATCTTGATCAGCGCCATCACCGCGATAATCAGCCCGGCGCCGGCCCCGGAGCGCAGCATCTGGAAGTATTCGCCGCGCGACTGGGTGATGTAGTGCTCGCCGGTGTCGCTGACATGCTGGGTAATGCTGCGCGAGACCAGCTTGATGTTGTCCTGCCACAGCGCGCGCACCCCGTGCTGGCGGGCGCTGATGGTGATGAGTTCGCGGAACACGCCGACCGAGGCGGCGCGGGTATCGCGCTCCGCATCGGGTTCCAGCAGGTCGAGCAGCTTGTGGATGCGCCGGAGGGTCTGGTCCAGGCGTTCCAGCAGGTGGGTCAGGGACAGGCTGTTGCCGTGGGTGATGGCCAGCTGGCGCAGGCGCGCGATCTGCTCGCCGCACTGCTCCAGCAGCACGCGGGCGTGGCGGTCGTCCATGCGTTCGCGGTTGGGGTCCTCCAGCGCGGCGCGATAGTCGCGCACGTAGGCGGAGATCTCGCGCTCCTGGGCCACAAACGCCGAGTTGCGCTCCGCGATCGACGGGTCCAGGCGCAGGAGTTCCGGTTCCAGTTCCTCGGCCGCCACCCAGATGGACAGCATCTCCAGGGCGTAGAGGATCTCCTCGCGGGCCCGGTGCAGGACCCCGGGATGCTCGCCGGACAGGCAGCCCAGTGCCTCCAGCAGGCGCCACCAGGCATCGTCCGGAAGGGCGGCGACCCATACGGCATCGTCGGTCTGGTGAAAGACGTGAAACAGCACATCTTTCAGATCCTGGCGATCCATCGGGCGCGGGTTGATGCGCTCGTAGATCAATTCGGCCGCCTCACGAAAGAATCCCTTGCGCGAGAACAGGCCGATCCCGGTGTACAGCGTCAGGTGCCGGGCGTCCTCCAGCCCGTCCTCCAGTCGCTGACGCAGCCGTTCCTGCAGGCTCGGGTGGTCCGCGAGCGCCAGGGTCAGTTGTTCGATCCGGCCGATAACCGGGGCCACATTGCGGGGATCTTCCGGGCGCAGCCAGTCGACGAGTTCGCGCAGGGTCTCGGCCAGGTCGAGGTCGGCATCTTCCACGCGGGCCAGGAGGTGTTCCGCGTCCTGCTTTGTCATGACAATCCCTGTGGCGGCTGGGCTGGCGTAGCATTATACGAGGCCATACGGGGGTTGTGTCCGCGCGTTGCAGGGGCGCCGATGCGGCCCGGAGATTGAGCTTGAGGCCCGCTGCGTTCACAATACGCCCCTCAATTCTCCCGTGTACTCACGCAGGCCGGCGGTAGCAGGCGGCTTGCGTAACCTGTGCGCGGACGCCCCGCGCGGGTTCGGGCCGCGACGCGCGGGACCCATGGGGCCCAGGCCCCGGCCCAGAGCGAATCGATGATCCAGCTGCGAACCTACGTCTACATGGATTCCCTCCAGCCGCAGCTGGCGGAATACATGGCTACGGTCTCCCAGGGCTTTCTGCCCGTACCGGGGGACTCCTGCCTGTGGGTGGAGGTTTCGCCGGGGATGGCGGTGCACCGTCTGACCGACGTGGCGCTGAAGGCGACCAACGTGCACCTCGCGCAGCAGGTGGTGGAGCGCGAGTTCGGTTCCATGGTGATCCACCACCGCGACCAGAGCGAGGTGCAGGAGGCCGGTCGCGTGCTGCTCTCGCGCCTGGGCGCCAGCCAGGAGGATCGCCAGCCCTGCCGCATCCCCTGGCAGGAGACCATCCGCGGGATGACCCCGGATCACACCGTGCTGATCAACCGCCAGAACCGCCGCGGGAACATGATCCTGCCGGATCAGAGCATGTTCATCCTCGAGGCGGAGCCGGCCGGCTACATCATCTACGCCGCGAACCAGGCGTTGAAGGCGGCCAATGTGTCGCTGATCGATGTGCGCGCGGTGGGCGCCTTCGGGCGTCTGACCCTCGCCGGCCGCGAGGGCGACGTGGACGAGGCGGCGCGCGCGGCGATCCACGCGCTGCACAACCCCGCCGGGACCTGAGATGCATCGCGCGCAGCTGCTGGACCTGCTCGCCCGTCACCAGACGACCTTCATCGAGGAGGCCGGCTTCGTCCGCCGCGCTCTGGATTTCGTCAACGACCACCCGGACTGCTTCAATTGCGACCTGACGCCGGCCCACGTGACCGGCTCGGCCTGGGTGGTCAGTCCGGATCGCGAGCAGGCCCTGCTGTTGCTGCACGGCAAGCACCATCGCTGGTTCCAGCCAGGCGGGCATGCCGATGGTCAGGCGGATATCCTGCAGGTGGCGCTGCGCGAGACACACGAGGAAACCGGCTTGTCCCCCGAGCATATCCGGCTCGTCGAGGAAGACATCTTCGACCTGGATATCCACACCATCCCCGCCAGCCCGCATTTCCCGATGCACGAGCACATCGACGTGCGCTTCCTGCTGGAGATCGATGACCGCCTGCCGGTGCCCGGCAGCCACGAGTCGCACGACATCCTGTGGGTCCCGCTGCAGCATGTCTCGCGCTACAACAACAGCCGTTCCCTGTGGCGGATGGTGGAGAAGACCCGCCGCCTGCGTACCTACCGGCACATTCACCCGCGCTGATCCCGTATCCCCAGCGGGGTGGTGACGTTTCCGCCCGCCCGGCGGGGCGCTATAGTCGCCTTCCGTCTCCCTGATCCATGCGTCCCGTGTCGATGAGCGTTCTGCCACGTCTTGGCCTGCTGCTGTGCCTGATTCTGGCTGCGCCGGTGCTGGCCGACGCCGCGGAGCCGCGTTCGATGACCGTGACGGATCCCGCCGGCGTGGAGCTGGACGTGACCGTCTACCCGGCCGGGGGTGAGCGCCTCTACCTCTGGCTGCTGCCGCAGGCGGGCGCGCACGCCAACCATGCCGAGTTCGGCCGCGAGCTGGCGGCCATGGGCATCGAGGTCTGGCAGGTGGACCTGCTGGATGCCCATTTCCTCCCCCGCACCAACGAGAGCATGCGCAGCCTGGATGGAGTCAGCGTGGCCGCGTTGCTGCGCGCCGCGCATGAAGAGACGGGCAAGGAGGTCATGCTGGTGGCCTCCGGTCGCCCGGCCATCACCGCGCTGCGCGGCCTGCGCCAGTGGCAGAAAGACGGGCCCGAGGCGGCCTACGTGCTGGGTGCGGCCCTGGCCTTCCCCAACCTGATGGTGGACACGCCAGTCGCCGGGGCGCCCGCGGAGTTTGTGGATGTCGTGCGGGCCACCAGCCTTCCGGTGTTTCTGCTGCAGCCGACCCAGGGCGTCTACCGCTGGCACCTGGACGAGATCCTGACCGACCTGCGCCGGGGTGGCAGCGCGGTATTCGTGCAGATGATCCCGGGGGTGCGCGACTTCTACTACCTGCGCCGTTCCGACCCCGAACCGGAGGAAGTGGCCATGGCGGCCCGTCTGCCCGCGCAGTTGCTGCAGGCGGGCCGGTTGCTGGCCAGCGTCCCGCGCCCGCTGGCGGCGGCGCCGATGCCGGAACTCGCGCACGAGGTCGAGGCCGGTCGGGGGCTGGTAGCGCGCGATCACCCACCGCCGGTTGCGGACTTCACCCTGACCGATCACCTTGGCGATGAGCAGTCGCTGTCCGACTACGCGGACCAGGTGGTCCTGCTGAACTTCTGGGCCAGCTGGTGCCCGCCCTGCGTCCACGAGATCCCGTCGATGAACCGCATGGCCGAGACCCTGGGCAAGGGTTTCGCCATCGTCTCGGTTAACTATCAGGAGAGCGCCGAGCACATCTCCGCCTTCATGGACGAGGTGCAGGTGGATTTCCCGGTGCTGATGGATTTCGACGGCCGGGTTGCCGCCGACTGGCGTGTATTCGCCTTCCCCAGCTCCTTCATCCTTGGCCGCGACGGCCGCGTGCGCTATTCCGTCAACAGCGCCATCGAATGGGACGACCCCGACGTCATCAACCGCGTCCGTACCCTCATGACCGAGCCCGAATAGCCGGCCGGACGGTCGTGCGTTATTCGTCGGTGGAGCCTTCCACCGTGGTCAGGCCGAAGGCGTGCCACATTTGCATGCCGCCGCGGTACCACTTGATGCGTTCGGCCGGGTAGCCGAGGTTGGTCAGCGTGCGGATGTTGGTGGGGGACTGCCCGCACCAAGGGCCGTTGCAGAACAGCACCAGGGTCTTGGCGTGGCTGAAGTCGTAGAAGTCCCCGTCGAAGACCACGTCGAACCGGTCGCTCAGCACATTGCGTACGTCGTCCGGGTCGGCCCCGGAGGCGAAGTGCAGGCGATCCCAGGGGATGTTGATGGCCCCGGGGATGGTGCCGCGGCGATATTCGCGTGGGGTGCGTGAATCGATGATCAGCAGGTCGTCGCGCTCGGTGGTCTGGCGCAGGTAATCGATGAACTCCAGTTCACCCAGCGTCTCGACCCCTCGACCCAGGCTCATCGGCTGGATGCAGAAGGGCGGACAGGGGCGCGCAATCTGCGCATAGTCGAGATCGATGGTCGCGAAGGTGTCCTGGTCGCGGGTCACCGTCACGCGCTCGTCGCCGTGGCGCACCTCGAACTCGGCCATGTCGGCGGTGATGCCCACCTCCACCTCCGCGAAGGTGGGCGAGGCCACCAGCAGTGCCAGGCTCGCGAGCAGGCCGCATACACGGGGCGATGCGGGTTGGGGCTTTTCCATCGGATTCTCCTCGGCATCCGCCATTCCTCAAGCGTAGTCCCGAATATTGCCGAGCACGCGCAAGGGCCCACGTGTGGCGGGTATTTCGGGCGGCGGCGTTACCCTTGCGCCTGTTCGTCGAGGAGTTCGCGGATCTGGTCGATGACGCCGGGTTCGGTCCATTCGATCGCGCCGAACAGGTAGTAGCGCAGCTGGCCCTCGCGGTCGATGACGTAGCTGGTGGGGTAGGCCATCGCGCGCCAGTCATTCAGGGAGGCCTGGTCCGGGTCGAGGAGGATGGTGAAGTCCGTTTGCACTTCGTCCTCGATGAAGCGGCGGATGGTGGCCTCGTCCTCGCCGAGATTCACCGCGAGGATGCGAAAGCCTTCCGCGCGCAGTTCATCCTCCAGCAACTGCATGGATGGCATCTCGTGCACGCAGGGCGGGCACCAGCTTGCCCAGAAGTTCACCAGCACGACCTCGCCGCGATAGTCCTCCAGACGACGGTTGTCGCCGGCAAGGTCGGGCCGTTCCAGCGGCGGGGCGGCCACGGGCTCGTCCAGGGTATTCAGTTGCGCGTCGCCGCCGGTGGGGGTGCGCACGGCCAGGTCGGTGTCCGCATCGGCCACGGCCGGCGTCCGCTGGCGGGGCAGGCGCGACAGCATCTCCATGCCGAAGGCGATCTCGCGATGGAAGTGCTCGCTCGCCAGTTGCTCGCCGGCCGTGGCATCCGGGCGGAAGAAGAACCGGTCGCGGATGCCGGGAAGCAGGCGGGCCCCCACGGCACTACCGCCCTCCGTGAGACCCGCGCGGATGCGGCCGAGTTGCTGGCGCTGTGGGGATTGCGCCGGTTGCAGGATGTACACGGGGAGGTTGGTCAGCCCGACGATGGCCTGCAGCTCGGCACCTTCGGTGTCCACGCCGGTGTGCAGGTAGGGGCTGGCCATCAGCAGGCCGGCCATGTGGTCCGCATCCGGGTGGGCGAGCTGCCACTGGTAAAGCCCGGTGAGCAGCCAGGGCAGGGCGCGGTCGTGGCCGAACGCGAAGACGGCTCGACCGGTATCGGCGTGAGCCGACTCGATCAGGTCCGCGACGGTCGTGGTGGGCATCTCATCGAAGCTGGAGGCCGCCTCCGGCAGGAAGTGGCCGCTGAAGGGGTCAACCAGCCAGACCTCGATGCCGATGGCCTGCAGGGCCAGGGCTTGGGTGCGGTGGCCGTCGCGCAACCCGTGCTCGGACGGGAACCACAGCAGCACGGCGTCGCCGTCGGCGCGATAGCGCTCCACCGGGACTTCGGCGCCGCCGGCCTCGATGATGGCGGCTGCGTTCGTAGCGCCGGTTGGATCCCCGGCATCCTCTGCCAGGGCGATAAGCGGCGTCCCCAGAAGCGCTACCAGAGTGAGCAGAACAACGGCGAGAGAACGGGTCATGCAGGCCTTTCCAGAGGGTGTTCGGGGAGAGACGCACGAGGGCTCGATATTGATCCGCCGGTGCTGAATGCAGTCCGGTCGTCCCGTGGACATCCTTGTGAGACTCCACACCTAGAGCGACACCGGGACCCGGCGATACGGCTCGGGGGGCGGCGGTCTGTGGTCGCCGCTTTCGGGGAAGCGCTGGATCAGCTTGTCGTAGTAGCTGCGGATGTTCTGCACGTAGACGACCGGCTCCCAGCCACGGGCGTAGCCATAGCGGGTGCGCTCGTACCATTCGGGGTCGGCCAGGCGCGGGAGCCACTGCATCACGTCCAGCCAGCGATCCGGATCGTCGCCATGCGCATCCGCCAGGCGACGGGCGTCGTGCAGGTGACCGAGGCCGACGTTGTAGGCCGCCAAGGTCATCCAGGTGCGGTCCGGTTCCGGGATTCGCTCCGGGAGTCGTTCGCGCAGATCCAGCAGGTATCGCGTGCCACCGTCCACGCTCGATGCGGGATCGGTGCGGTCGTCGATGCCGAGACCCGCAGCGGTGTTCTGGGTCAGCATCATCAGCCCGCGCACGCCGGTGGGCGACACGGCGTTGGCATTCCAGTGTGACTCCTGATAGGCCACCGCCGCGATGAAGCGCCAGTCCAGGCCGTATTGCTCGCCGGCGCTCTCGAACAGGTCGCGAAAGCGATCCAGGCGGTCCTCCACTCGGCGGGCGAAGGTCAGGGCGTCCACCAGATCGTGGGTCTCCAGGTGGCCCAGGTAACGGTCGGTCATCAGCTCCAGTTCGCGGTTCTCGCGCAGGCGCTCGATATAGCGTTCCGCCGCTTCGATCAGGCTGTGGTCGAACCCGGATGGGAACAGCCAGGTGACGGTCGCACCGCGCTCGAACTCGTACGCGGTGCGCAGCTCGGGATGCAGGCGCCGCAACCGCCCGAACTCCAGCGAGTTCATCAGGGCGTAGTCGATCTCGCCTTCGGCCAGGGCCTGGCGCAGCGCCTCGGCAGTTCCCAGCGGTACCAGTTCAATCGGAGGGTCACGGGGCTCGTCGCCCAGGATCTCCACGGGGTTCTCTTCCGGATCGCCCGATTCCGGCCCCTCCGCCATGCCTGAGCTCCTTTGTCTTGCCGCCTCGACGTGGGCCAGGTGGTTCTGCAGGCGTTCCGGCAACGGAGATTGCGCGGTGAAACCCAGGCGGGTTCCGGCGGGGAGATCGTTGAGGGCGGACAGGGCCGAGTTCGATTCGTTGTCACGCCAGAAGGCGAGGAGTTGCTGGATCGCAAGGATCTCCGGCCCTGGTTTGACCGCGGGGTCGTTGGGATCGACCAGCAACCCGGCGGCGAGATCCACGCGCTGTTCGCGCAGCCGCTGGTGGGCCTCGGCCGCCGTGTCCACGCGGGTGACCCGGATGCGCGTGCCCAGCTCCTGCGCAAAGCCGTGCAGCAGGTCGAGTTCCAGCTGGTCGTGGCCGTTGGCCACTGCAAGTTCCGAACGGCCCAGTGGGGTGTCCACCAGAACGACCTGCAACTCCTCGCGAAAGGTGAGCTGCTCCAGTGCAGAGGGTGGCTGGAACCAGACCCGCAGACCAATCATCACCAGCAGCACGATGAAGATGCCGAGCTCGATCTGACGCCAGGTCGTGCTTGGAGGTCGGAGCTGAAGGTGCGGGGCCATGGACTGGATGATACCCAATCAAGCGGCGTGGCCGCGCGGGACGCGGCGGCGCCGGGTCCGGGTGCTGGTCCTGGCCGGAATGTTTCCCTATCGCCAGTTCAGGACCAGCCCCTGAGCGCGCAGGATCTGCAGCGCGGGGTCGACACAGGTGTCGATGAAGGCGGCCCGGCGCGGATTGTCGCGTGCCAATCGGCGGTAGTCCGGACCCGCGGGCAGGCCCGCGAGCTGGTAGATATCCGCCGTCGGGTAGTAGAAGGCGTGCACGAACTGACGGAATACCCGGCGCATCAGCGGCCGGTAGGTGGTCTTCTGCCAGGCGGGCAGGGAGTCCAGGTAGCTTTCCAGCGTGTCGCGGGCATGCGCCATGTGGCGGGCCTCGTCGATCATGTGGGTGGTGACGACGTCATGCACCGTGGGGCTTATCTGGTCGCGGCGCTGGTGGATCAGCCGGTTCATCCGATCCGGCACTTCCTCGCCGATCATCACCGCGATCCAGAAGATCGAGGACTCGAACGGGGCGAAGCGTCCGACCAGCGTGGCGAGACGTGGCTTCGGGAAGCGCTTCTCCGGCAGCTCCAGGCCGCTGCGCCGCATGAACTCGATGAACATCAGGCTGTGCCCGGCCTCTTCGCGCAGCTCGTGCAGGCGGTAGTTCAGCCGGTCCAGCCGGCCGGTCGAGTGCATGGAGATGCGCGAGATGCGCTCCATGAACAGGCCCTCCAGCCACAGTGCCCCGCTGATGAAGTAGAGGAACTCGTACTGCGACAGGCGGCGTTTCTGCTCGGCGGACAACGCCGAGTATTCCGGCGTACCAAATAGCGAGACGGCCTCTTCCGGGATCCAGAAGTCCTCCGGCGACAGCGCATCCCAGCGAATCCGCGTGAGCGGATCCTGGTATGGCGAACTGTTGCGGCTCAAGTGATCGAGCAGCTCCTGGGAGGAATTCATCGTTGGCGTGCCGGGGCCCATGCGGATGAAGCCGGGAATCATACCGGCTCTGCCCGTCTGGACCAACGCCAACCCGTTGCAATCTGCGGTTGCTCCCCCATGATTAAGGAGACGCTGATTGAATCGCACGTCCGCGTTGGCGCCCCCTGTTTTCCGAGACAAGGCGCGTCGTGCAGCGGGTAGTGGTTCTACCCGCAAGCGGCGCAACGCAGGATCGGGGAACAGGGGGCACCAACCCCACAAGCCATTGAAAGCAGGGGCTCGGCCGCCCGTTGTTGATCAAAAACGGGCGCGGGAACGGCGTTGCGGTTCCCTTGTGCAGAGTGACTGCACGGCAGTCACCGCGCCTTGTTCGCACGCAAAAGCGACTCGAGCGCGGACGTGCGATTCAATCAGCGTCTCCTTAAGATCATGGACAAGAACATACGTTACCGGATCAGCTTTCTGAACAATGGCAAGACCTACGAATTGTTCGCCCGCGATGTTTATCAGGATGAACTGTACGGGTTCGTGACCATCGAGGGTCTGCTGTTCGGGGAGCGCTCGCAGGTCGTGGTGGATCCCTCGGAGGAACGCCTGCGTACCGAGTTCGAGGGAGTGGAGTGCTTTCACGTGCCGATGCATGCCCTGATTCGCATCGACGAGGTCACCGCCGTGGGGACCCCGCGCATCCACGACGCGGGCGCGGTGGGTGGCAACGTGCATGCCTTCCCGGGGTTGCCAGGCAAGGGCGGGTCCTGATCCGCAAGCGTTTTCCACCGGCCCTCCATTGCGCCGCTGCCGCGCCTGGTTTAGGATTCCGCGCTCTGTAGCTGTCCAGCGGTTGCGGAAAACGGAGAGGTGGCCGAGCGGTCGAAGGCGCACGCCTGGAAAGTGTGTATACGGTAACCCCGTATCGAGGGTTCTAATCCCTCCCTCTCCGCCAGATTCGAGCAAAGGGGCCTGCGTGGCCCCTTTTGCATGTTTGGCCCCGGAGGTGCCGGGATTCGAACCTGAGGAACAAGAACGCTGGTTCGACGGGTGACGCGGAGCGGCACCCGAGCGTCGCCGCAGGCGACGACCCGGAGGGCGAGGCACAACGTGCCGAGTAATCCCTCCCTCTCCGCCAGATTCGAGCAAAGGGGCCTG
>NZ_KE384406.1:0-4124 GCF_000425605.1 Thioalkalivibrio sp. ALE17 | reverse complement strand
CAAGCAAGAAAGGACCTCGGGGCGCGCTGGCGAGTCAGCGCCGGGCAGTATGTGGACCGGAGGCACCGTAAACACCGGAGGACGAACCAGGACCAGCCACCAACAGCGCAAGCGGCGGACCGAAGGCACCGTAGACAACAGCGGATGAGCCAGGACCAGCTTCAGTAAGGCAGGCGGCCGACCGGAGCCCTCTCGAATGGAGACCGGTTTCCGGTCGAGCGGTTAATCGAGGCGCAGGGAGTAGTCGATCGCGTGGAGGTGCTTGGTCAGCGCGCCCACGGAAATGTAGTCCACGCCGGTCGCCGCGATGGCCGCCAGGCTGTCGGGCGTGACCCCGCCGGAGGCCTCGGAGATCGCGCGGCCACGAATGCGCCGCACCGCAGTGGCCAGGTCGTCCAGCGACAGCTCGTCGAGCATGATCACGTCGGCTCCGGCGGCCAGGGCCTGGTCCACCTCGTCGAGGCTCTCGGTCTCCACCTCGACCCAGCGTCCGGCACCCAGGGTGCGGGCGCGCTCGACCGCGGCGGCGATGGAGCCGCAGGCGGCGATGTGGTTTTCCTTGATCAGCACCGCATCCCACAACGCCAGCCGATGGTTGTAGCCGCCGCCGCAGCGCACCGCGTACTTCTGCCCATGCCGCAGCCCCGGAAGGGTCTTGCGGGTGTCCAGGACGCGGCTCTCGGTGCCTTCCAGGGGCGCGACCCAGCGCGCGGTCTCGCTGGCGGTTCCGGAGAGGGTCTGCAGCAGGTTCAGGGCCGCGCGTTCGGCGGCCAGGACGGCCCGGGCCGGCCCCTCGAGCGTCGCGATCACCCGGGGTTGGCCGTCCACGGCCACCCGGGCGCCCTCGGGTACCTGCCAGTCGATGCGGGTCTCCGGCGCGAGGCTGGTGAATACGCGCTCGAACCACGCCTGTCCGCAGACGATCGCGGGCTCCTTGAGCAGCAGCGTGGCGCGCGCGACGCGTTCGGCCGGGACCAGGGCGGCGGTCAGGTCGCCGTCCAGGCCGTTGGGGCCGAGGTCTTCCGCGAGGGCGGCCTCGACCTCGCGCACGAGCATGGCGGCATCGGGCCGCGCCGGGCCCTGGGCGAACGGGTCGCTGGGGCCGCCTGCGACCGGGGCCTTATCCGTCATGACGATCCGGGATCGGGCGGTGGGCCACGTAGTCGTCGCGCAGCTTCTTCACCAGGCCGGCCAGGAGGATGAGCGCGATCAGGTTAGGTGCGGCCATGGCGATGTTGGCGATATCGGAGAAGTTCCAGACCACGCCCAGCGGGATGGTGGCCCCGATCACGATCAGGATGACGAACACGATGCGGTAGGGCATGACCGCGCGCTCGCCGAACAGGAAGTAGGCCGAGCGGTCGCCGTAGTAGGACCAGGCGATCATGGTGGAGAAGGCAAACAGCATCAGACTGATACCCACCACCATGGCGCCGAACGGGCCCAGGGTGGAGCTGAAGGCGGTGGCGGTCAGGGAGGCACCCACGACGTCGTCGGCGCGGTCAATGTAGGCCCCGGTAACCACGATGGCCAGACCGGTCAGGGTGCAGACCACGATGGTATCGATAAACGGCTCGAGCATGGCCACCGAGCCCTCGCGCGGAGGATCGCCGTTCTTGGCCGCGGCATGCGCCATGGCCGAGGAGCCCAGGCCCGCCTCGTTGGAGAACATGCCGCGCGCGACGCCGTACTGGATGGCGAGGCCGATCGCGCCGCCGCCGGCGGCCCACGGATTGAGCGCAAGGTTCAGGATGGTGGCGACCGCGGCCGGGACGGCATCGATGTTGGCGACGATCACCACGAAGGCACCCAGCATGTAGATCACGGCCATGAACGGGACGATGGTCGAGGCGATCATGGCGATGCGCTTGACGCCGCCGATGATGACCAGCGCCACGAGCACGGCCATGGTCAGGCCGATGATCAGGGCCATCCAGCCCATGATGTCGTCGTCCGCGCGCAGGTCCGGCACGATGAAGGTCAGGCCGTCGACCACGGAGTTGGCCTGCACCATGTTGCCGATGCCGAACGAGGCGATCAGGGTGAAGGCGGCGAACAGGATCGCCAGCTTCTTCATCTTCAGGCCGTTGAGGAGCGTGAACATCGGGCCGCCGGCGATGCTGCCGTCCGGGGCGATCTCGCGGTAGCGCACCGCCAGGGTGGTCTCCGCGAACTTGGTCGCCATGCCGAAGAAGGCGGTGACCCACATCCAGAACAACGCCCCGGGGCCGCCCAGCGCGATGGCCGTGGCTACGCCGGCGATGTTCCCGGTTCCGATGGTCCCGGACAGCGCGGTGGAGAGCGCCTGGAACGGCGAGATCTGTCCGGTGCCGCCGGCCCGACCGTCCGACCCGCGCAGGGCGCGCCAGCCCTCGCGGAAGGCCACGACCTGAACCAGACCCAGGCGGATGGTGAGATAGAGCCCCGTGCCCAGCAGGAGGATCAGGGTAATCGGGTTACCCCAGAGAAGGCCGGCGGTGTCGCCGAGGAACTGGTCGATGGTGTCGAGCATCGGTGGGTCCTTGTAATCCGGGTGGGACGGCCGAAGTGCTGGCCGAAAACTCTACCGCGCACGGCCGTCGTTTACGATAGGTTGAGCGCACCGCGGCCATAGCCTGTGCCTGTGAAACCCGCAGGCGGCCCGGGAATCCATGGTACAAACACCACGCCGTCAGGACGTTCAAGGATCGAGCATGAGCGAATCAAACGAGCCCGTTGTCGAATACGATCACGGCAAACCGGTCCCCCGGGTCTTCCTGATCGGGTCGCTGATCGCGCTGGCGGCCTTCATCTGGCTGGTCAGTCTGGTCTGGCCTTCGCTGGAAGAGCGGCTCGTCGGCCTGAGTACGCTGCAGATCGGCCTGCTGGCGAGCTTCGTGGCCGGGCTGATGACAGCCGTGGGCGCGCTTCCGATCTTCTTCCTGCGCCGGATCAGCCAGTCGGTGGAGGACGCGATGATGGGCTTCGGCGCCGGAGTGATGCTCTCCGCCACGGCCTTCGAGCTGGTTTTGCCGTCGGTGGAACAGGCCGAGCTGCAGTATGGCGGCGTGGGTATGGCGATTGTCGTTCTGGCGGTGGGCATGGCGCTCGGGGGCGGCGCGCTGCTCGCCCTGCACAAGTGTGTGCCGCACGAACACTTCCACATCGGCCCGCAAAGCGGGGCCGACCCCGCCAAGATCCGCCGTGTCTGGTTGTTTATCTTTGCCATCGCCCTGCACAACCTGCCCGAGGGGCTGGCCGTCGGCGTGGGTTTCGGGGGCGATGACGTCCGTGACGGGATCGCGCTGGCGATCGCGATCGGTCTGCAGAACATGCCGGAGGGGCTGGTGGTCGCGATCGCGCTGCTGTCACTGGGCTACAGCAAGTGGGCCGCATTCGGGGTGACCCTGCTGACCGGGCTGGTGCAGCCAATCGGTGGTCTGGTCGGGGCGGGCGCCATTACCCTGATGGAGTTCCTGTTGCCCTGGGGGCTCGCCTTCGCGGCCGGGGCGATGCTGTTCGTCATCAGTCACGAGATCATCCCCGAGTCGCACCGCAAGGGGCACGAGGCGCAGGCGACGGTCGGCGTGCTGGTCGGTTTCGTCGTCCTGCTGGCGATCGACCTGGCGCTGTAGGGCGCCACGCACATGCACCGTCATTCCGAGGAACCCCAGACGACGCGGCACAAAAACGCGCTGCGCGCTGAACGGCCGCAGGGCGGCCCGAAAGGCGGGCGCAGCGAGTCACCTTCGAAAGCTGGCCGCGCGTCAGCATCCGGTGGTTTCGTAAGGAGGTTGCTTCGTCGCTGCGCTCCTCAATGGGATGGACGCCCCCGCCCTATTACGGCATCGCGATGTGCCAGAGTGGGGGTGATCACTCTCACTCGAAGAAGACGGAGGCGTCCACATGCAGGTTACAACACTCGGTATTGATCTCGCGAAGAACGTGTTCCAGGTCCACGGTGTGGATGCGCAGGGCCGGCAGGTGTTTTCGAAGGCGCTGCGGCGCAGCCAGTTGCGCAACTTCGTCGCCCAGCTGCCGGCCTGCCGGATCGGCATGGAGGCCTGCGGGAGTGCCCATTACTGGGCGCGTGAGTTGCAGGCGCTGGGGCACGAGGTGCGGCTGATGGCGCCGCAGTTCGTGAA
>NZ_AUDT01000013.1:0-73760 GCF_000425605.1 Thioalkalivibrio sp. ALE17 | reverse complement strand
AACTGGCCGTTGCGGTCCCGGGGGACCCGCAACTCCAGCTTGCCCACGCGCGTGATCAGGGTGCGCGGGTAGTACCCGGCTCGGTAGCCCAGGCGGCCCTCGGTGCGCTCGCCCGGTGCCGCCTGGAGCTGGTCGCTCATCTCGGCTTCCAGAACCTGCTGGACCGCCTCGCGCACCAGCGTGCGCATCAGTTCCTCGTCTGTCCCCAAAAGCGCTCGCAGTGACGTGCGATCCGCAGTAGCCTGGCTCTTGTGAGTGGTCATGGTCTCGCCCTCCTTGAGGGGTTCCGGTGGTCGCTAACCAACCCGAATACCATGGCCGCTCACCTCCTGCCAGCTTCTGCACATAACTCAGCACACTACTGGTCGCTGGGTTCCCTACCCGTTCACAACACACCCGGTAAGCGCCTCAGCTCCCGCGGTTTTCTGTATCCGCTTCACTTTGACGCTCGGAGCGCGGCACATCATGCAGTCCGCCCAGCAGGGTGACCTCGGCGTCGCCATGACGCAGCAGGTCCTGCAACAGCACCACGATCCCGGCCACGCAGAGGAACAGCCCGAAGTTCAGTCCGATCGACTGCACATGGCGGAGCACAAAGAAGAACTCCGCCTCCTGCGCCGGAATCCACAGGATCGGCGCCATCACCCCCAGCAACGCCACGAATGCATACACCATGAAACGGATGAAGTGCACCGGTACCCGCCGGATGCTCAGGCCGTACACAATGGTGGCCACGATCAGCACACTCGCCGTCGCCTGAACCGCGATCATGGCCCGGTCGGTGATGAACACGTACCGGCCCTCCTCGTAGGTGGCTTCGCTGAGCCCGCCGAACATGGCCACCAGCAGGGCGTTTCCGACCACATACACCAGACTGAGCAGGAAGGGCAGTGCCAGCAACCGGTTGTGCCGCATCAACCGGAACCCCGTAGCCGACCACCAGATGCCGATCCACAACGGCACCGACAGCACCTAGGGCAACACTGATTAATGTGCACGCTCGCGTTGGCATCCCAGGTTCTCCGAGACAAGGCGCGTCGCGCAGCGGGTAGTGGTTCTACCCGCAAGTGGCGCAACGCAGGATCGGGGAACCTGGGATGCCAACGCGAGCGTGCACATTAATCAGTGTTGCCCTAGATCCAGACCACCAGCGTCAGCATTGCATCCATCCTTTCCGAATCCGCCGTCAGGCGTACTCGAGTTGCAGTGCGTGGCGGGCCCATTCCTCGCGCTCGGCGTCGAGGTCGGCCCGTGTCAGGGGATGGGCATCCAGCCATCCCGTCGCAAAGCTCAGTGCGAGGCCGTCCGTCGTCGCCTCGATACGCTCCAGCGGCACCGGATCGGGTGCCCGCGAGCGATGCAGCAGCACGGCCAGGCGCAACAGCACCGCCATATACCGGAAGGCGCCCGCACGATCCTCACGCACATCGCCCAGAAGCTTGGGTTTCAGGCTCCGCCGGTGCAGGCGTACCAGCAGTGCAAGCTCCGCCTGCTCCGGCTGCGAGAACCCGGGCAGGTCGGCCCATGTGAGGATGTATTCACCGTGCTTGTGGTACTTGCTGTGGGCCAGGGCGAGGCCGATCTCGTGCAGCTCGGCAGCCCAGTCCAGACGCTCGGCGTCGTCCCCGTCCAGCCCCCAGGCCGCGCGCACCGCGGTGACCAGGCGTGCCACCGTGGCCTGGACGCGCTCGGCCTGGGCCGGGTCCACCGCAAAGCGCCGGCGCAGATGATGAATGGTGCGCCCGCGCACGTCCTCGTGCCGGAAGCGACCCAGCAGGTCATGCACCACTCCCTCGCGCAGCGCCCCGTCGGAGGGATGCAGGCGCTCGATGCCCAGCGCCTCGAACACGCCCAGCAGGACCGCCAGTCCGCCGGCGATGACCGGCGCCCGCTCTGCCGCCAGGCCGGGGAACTCCAGCCCGTCGATCGAGCCCTGCTCGATCAGTGCGTCCCGCAGCCGCTCGAGGGCCTGCCGGTCCATGCCCGGCGCCGGGTCCAGGCCCGACTCCTGCACCATGCGGTCCAGCGCGAGGATCGTGCCCGAGGCCCCGAGTGCCTGATCCCATCCCTCGGCCCGGTAGGCGCTGGCAATCGGCTGCAGTTCCTGCTCCGCTCGCAGCCGGGCGGCATCGAAGGCCTTGCGACTCAGCTTGCCGTCGGCGAAGAAGCGCCGGGTAAAGGTCACACACCCCATCTCGAGGCTCTCGGCCAGGACCGGCTCGAAGCGTTCCCCAATAATGAACTCGGTGCTGCCGCCGCCGATATCCATCACCAGGCGCCGGCCACTGTCATCCGCCAGCGTGTGGGCCACGCCGAGGTAGATCAGCCGTGCCTCCTCGCGCCCGGCGATGATCTCCACCGGATGTCCGAGGGCGTGCTCCGCCGACCGCAGAAAGGCCCGGCTGTCATGCATCTGGCGCAGCGTGTTGGTCCCAACGACCCGCACATGACCGCGCGGCAGCTGACGCAGCCGCTGGCCGAAACGATCCAGGCAGTCCAAAGCCCGCTGGGCGACCTCCGGATCCAGCTGTCCCTGATCGTCGAGGCCGCTGGCAAGCCGCACCATCTCCTTGAGCCGGTCCACCTTCAGGACCTCGCCATCCTGGCGCCGAGCCACAATCATGTGAAAGCTGTTGGATCCCAGATCGACGGCCGCAACCGTCTCCGTATGGTGAGCCTCCTGCATGCCTAATGCGCCTCCCCATCGGCCAGCCGTTCGAGGACCCGCCGCGGGAGGTGCCAGACAAGGCGCATCGGTCCCGGCAGCGAACCCGCCAGCCCGCAGGCATCGCCCTTGCCCATATGCACCAGACTCCGCCCTCCGGGCGCGCCCAGCAAGCAGCTGGCCAGGAGCGACAGGTCGGGCTCGTGGCCCACCAGCACCAACCCGCCGTTCGCCGGCAGGTTCCGGGCCAGGGCCTCGACCTCCAGCCCGGCGGGTTGTCCCGGAGCGAGCCATTTCTTCTGTCGCACCGGTACATCCAGCGCCTGGGAAAGGGGGATCGCCGTCTGCCGGGCGCGCAGATAGGGGCTGCACAGAAGCTCCACGGAAGCCGGCAGCAGATCGCCCAGCGCCTGGGCCATGCGCACCGCGCTGACCTGTCCCTTTGCGGTCAGCGGCCGGTCACGATCGGCCCCGTCCCAGTCGCCGGGATTACCGGCCTGGGCATGCCGCACCAGCACCAGCCGCGGTTCCCGCATGCCGATCAGGCCGCCCCGGGCCGCAGCAGAAACAGGGAGTACCACGCCTCGGGCGCCGACCACTCGGCCTCGTGTTCCAGCCCCGCCGCCGCCACCAGACCATCGACCGCCTCGCGGCTGAACTTGCGCGATATCTCGGTGCGGATAATCTCGCCTGCCGCGATCTCCAGGCGAGCCTCGGGCTCCGAGACCTGCACGACCTGGTCGCGACGCGCCACCAGGTGCATCTCGATCCGCGAATGCTCTTCCACGAAGGGCGCGCGGTGATCGAACCCCTCGGGGTCGAAATCCGCCCCCAGCTCGGTATTCAGCACCGACAGCAGATTCAGATTGAACGCCGCGGTGACCCCCGCCGCATCGTTGTAGGCCGCCTCCAGCACCGGACGCGGCTTGACCCGGTCCAGCCCCAGCAACAGGCGATCCTCCGCATTCATGGTCGCGCGGATCCGGGTCAGCAGGGCGGCGGCCTCTGGGTCCTCGAAATTCCCCAGACTGCTGCCGAGAAAGGCGAACAGTCGGGGACCGTCGCCGCGCGCGCCGGAGACCTCGCCCAGGTGGCCCAGGGCCGCCGCATAGTCGCCGCACAGACTGTCCACCCGCAGTTGATCGAAGCGCTGCAAGAGCCGCTCGCCCGCCTCGTCCAGGATCTCGCCACACACGTCATTAGCGACGTAATGGGGCGCCGCCACGCGCCGCTCCAGGGCGGCCAGCAGGTATTCGGTCTTGCGCGAGGTCCCGCTGCCCAGCTCGAACAGCGTCCGGGCGCCGGATGCCTCCACGATCGCATCGGCATGGTGCTCCAGGAGCTCGGCCTCCAGGCGGGTCGGGTAGTATTCCGGCGTGTCGCAAATCGCATCGAACAGCTGCGAACCCCGTGCATCGTAGAAGTACTTCGGCGGCAGGGATCGCGGCGGCTCGAGCATCCCCGCGCGAAAATCGGCCAGTAACTCGGCGTGGGCATCGCGTTCTTCCACCACCCGGCGGCTGTAACGGGAGGAAACGGGTACAACGCAGGCGTCGGCGGACATGCGGGCTTCCGTATCAAGAGGGTTTGCGGCACGCTAGCATGAAACCACCGACGTCCCAACTGCCCCCAGGGAAGCCCGGATCAATGTGCCGACACCTCGCTTATCTGGGTCCTCCGATCACGCTGCGCAGCCTGATCCTGGATCCCCCCCACAACCTGATCGAACAGGCCATGGCGCCCCAGGAACTGGTGTACGCGCGGGTCAATGCCGATGGCTTCGGCTTCGGCTGGTTCGGGGCCGGGGGCATGGCGCGCCATTACCGCCGAGCCGACCCGCTCTGGCAGGATCCCAATCTGGAAGATCTGGCCAGCGACATGACCCAGCCCCTCTGGATTGCGGCCATCCGCAGCGCAACCCCCGGCTTCGGGGGCGACTCGGTTAATGCCCAGCCGTTCGCTCGGGACGGCCTGCTGTACAGCCATAACGGCCTGATCAGCCGCTTCCGGCCGGATGTGCGGCGCCAGATCCAGAACATCCTCAGCCACGAGATCGAAGCCAGCATCGAGGGCACAACCGACTCGGAACACCTGTTCGCGCTGGTGCGGCAGTACCTGGCCGATGACGAGAACGCCACGCTGGAAGGCGCCCTCGGCGAGGCGTTCTCGACCATCGAGGCCTGGCTGGGCACGGATACCGCCCTGCTGAACGTGATCCTGTCCGACGGGCGCCGCATCATCGCCAGCCGCCACGCGATCAACGCGCCCTGCCCCAGCCTCTACTACACCACCGATGACGAGACATTCCCCGAGGACAGCGTAGTCGTGGCATCGGAACCGCTGACGGATCGCGAGCGCTGGCGCCCGGTGCCATCCGGCCACCTGCTGATCCTGGATCCCGACGAACCGCCGGAACTCCTGGCCTTGTAACGCGCTCCACCGGATATGAACGCCGTCCATCCGCTATCGAACGCGTCCGAACCGGACCTCGTGGAGTGCCTGTCCGTCCAGCACGACCGCCTGAACGCGGCGCTTCTCGCCACCCCGGAACACGAGTGGCGCAATCAGTACCACCCGGACCTCAGCCCCATAGGTTGGCATTACGCCCATTGCCATTTCATCGAGGCAGTCTGGCTGCACGAACGGATTTTGGGTGAGCCGCCGCTCGCACGGCGGGATTGGCACGACCTGTATTTCCCGGAGCAAAGCCCGAAATGGCGCCGCGGCGGGCGCCTCCCACCCCGCCACTCGCTGCTCGAGTGGGGCCGGGCGTGTCAGCAGCACCACCTGGAGCTTTTGCACGCCCACCCGGAGGTGCGCCGCCATCCCCTGCTTGAAAACGACTACCTGACCGGTTTCCTCGCGCAGCACCACGCGATGCATCTGGAGAGTCTCGAACAGGTGCGCTGGTTTGCCCGCCTGCAACACCCCGAAGCCGGCCCTGTACAAACCTCCGAGACCGCGCACCGGCCTTGCAACGACTGGATCGAGTGCCCGGGGGGCGAACACATCGCCGGCAGCGATTCCATCACCGCCTTCGACAACGAGCGCGGCCGACACACCGTGCGGCTCGCGCCCCACGCCATCCGTGCACACCCCGTCACCAACGCCGAGGTCGCGGCCTTCATCGAGGCCGACGGATATCACCCCGGCCCTCACTGGGACGAATCCGGCCGGGCGTGGCTGGAACAGACGGGGGTCACCGCCCCGCTGGGCTGGGGGCGCCGGTCCGACGGCACACGAGTCCAGACCCTGCCGGGCGGCACCCAGCGGCTCGAGCCCCGGGCACCCGCCGTCGGCCTCTCCTGGTTCGAGGCCACGGCCTACGCGCGCTGGGTTGGCGCCCGCCTGCCCCACGAACACGAGTGGGAGCATGCCGCGCAGGCCGGTTGGCTAGCCGGTACAGGGCAGGTCTGGGAATGGTGTGCGAACCCCTTTCAACCCTACCCGGGTTTCCGGCCCTACCCCTATGATGAATACTCCCTGCCCTGGTTCGACGGGAAGCACTACGTCCTGCGCGGCGGCAGTGCCTGGAGCGACCCGCTGCTCACCCGGACGACCCTGCGCAATTTCTTCACTCCCGATAAACGCCACGTATTCGCCGGCATCCGCCTGGCCCGCGACCTCTAAGGAAACACCCATGCGACCGAACCACATCCCGCTTGCCCACCGGACATCCTGGCTCGTCGCCGGCCTCGCCGTACTTGCACTGGCGATCCCCGGGACCGCTGTTGGCAGCGATGGCGCCACGACGCTTTCCCTGACCGGCAAGACCGAACGGCAGGTCGCCAACGATCACATGACCGTACAGATGCAGACCGAGGCGCGCGCCCCGGAGGCTGCCACAGCCGCGGCTACCGTCAACCGGAACATGGAGGCGGCCCTGGAACGCGCGGGCGAACACGATGCCGTCGAGGCCCGCACCATTGGCTATTCGACCCGCCCTATCTACGACGCCGACGACCGCAGCCGCATCAACGCCTGGCAGGTCCAGCAGAACCTGGAACTGACCAGCGGCGACTTCGACCGCCTGGGCGAACTGGTAGGCACCCTCCAGCGGCACGACCTCACGGTGAGTCAGATCCGTTTTTCCCTGAGCCCCGAGGCCCGCGAGGAACACCGCGAGGCCATGATCGAAGAGGCCATGGACGACCTGAAGGATCAGGCGCGCGTCATCGCGCGCTCACTGGGCGCCACCCACCTGCGCGTTCTGGAAGTGGAACTGCCGGCTGAAGCCTACAATGGCCCGCAGCCGATGATGGCCATGCGGGCGATGGACGAATCCGCCAGCCAGCCGGCGCTAGAGGCCGGGCACTCCACCCTGAGCCTCAGCGTACGCGGCCGCCTGCAGGCCCTTGGTGCCGAAACCCTGCGCGTCGGCCCCGCCCGGTAACCCACGGCACCTGCCGCAAGGTGCCGCGAGGCGATTCCAAACCGCGCCTCACCGAGAGCCCTTGCGCCGAAACGTCATCACGGCCGGAGCGCAGCGCAGAGCCGGGATCGCCAGTTCCCTGCCCCAGGCCTTTCCCAGTCCATCGTTGCAGATCCCGGATAACCGCTTCGCGGCTTCCGGGGTGACACAGCGCGGCGGCATCGCGTGTGACCTTGGGAGGTCCCGCGCACCGTCCAGAACAGGCCGTCGGCCCGGGGACGGATGCATGACTCCACAAGGCACTCCCTCAGCGGGCGAGCTCCAGGGCCAGCTCGCCGTCGCGCACCTCGATGGATTCGATGCCGGCGCGCAGTTGCTGGAAGGGCTCCAGCCCCAGCAGATCCTCGTCCTTGAGCCCGCCAAGCCAGGCATCCGGCAGCGGGATCCCGGCAACGCTGACGCCCACCAGCCGCGCGTGCACCTGGCCCTCTTCCGTACCAAAGCGAACGCCCGAGCGCACATTAAGGACGCGTCCGCCCAGAAGGGGGATATCCGGCGGCACATCGATGCGCACCCGCGTGCTCACCTGTCCCGGCGTCAGGCGGATCGCCACCCGCCCGGCCAGGTCCGGGTCCTGCGCGATCAGCGCATTCAGCTCGCGTTCGCTGAATTGCACCACCCGGGCCTCGGCGCGTTCCTCGTAGAGTTCGGGGACCAGCGGCTCGGCTTCGGCGTCGAGATCGATGATCGGATCGCCTGGTGCGCTATCGGGGCGGGGCTCCGCATCGCGCGGACCCAACGCCCGCAGCTTGGCTTCCAGCTCCGCCTGCTCCTGGACATTCAGGGTCACCGGCTCGGGTTCGCCCGACTGCAGGTGGATTACGCCCCAGAAACCGGCCCACAACGCAGCCAGGATCAGCAGGACGATCAGATAGCGCGGGGGCCGCCCGGTGGAACGGTACTGGATGGGCGCGGAGGGTTCGTTGTTCTTGGCCATGCCGGAGTCTCGCAGATCACAATGGCGTCATGGTCGCACAAAGGCGCGACCATGATCCGCACGGCCGGGGCATGGATCAGAGGAAGTCGAACAGCGACAGGCGGTTCACCTGGGTATAGGTCTGCTGCGCGGCCTGAAGGGCCACCTGCTGCTGGTTGAAGCGGCTGATGGCCTCGGCATAGTCCAGATCGCGGATCTCGGAAACCGCGCTGTTCAGGTCCACCAGGCGGTCCTCGTTCAGGTCCTTCTGCTGATCGAAGCTCTTCAGCCGCGAGCCGACCTCGGCCCGGATGTCGCTGAAGTTGCCCAGCACCGCATCCAGGTCGGCCAGTGCCGTGTTGCTGGCGGTCGCAAGATTGGCCCGGCTGGTGCCGCTGGCACCGCCCTCTTCCAGCGCCGCGATAATCGCGTCCAGCGTCTCGAACACGCTCTTGTTTTCGGCGGCGCGGGACAAGACCTGATCCCCAGCCTGGGGTGTGCCACTGAGGGTGATACTCCGCCCCTCAAAAAGGACCGCCTCACCGGCCACAAAAGGCCGATCTTCCATCGAATTCCCGGAATTGTCTTCGGCGAACTGGGTATCTCCATTCTCATCTACATAGGTGATGGAAAACTGGACGTTCCCGCCGGCGTCTTCAGAGAATTCAATCGTGTAGTCGCGCTCATCCAGTGCACCAACGTCGCTTACACCGGTTTGCTCCACAACAAGAGTACTGCCGGGTTCCCGATTGAGCACCTCGGCCCCGACCCGCCCGTCGTTCTCCGGAATGTCCATGAACACCCGCGCACCGGTATCGCCCACCGGCACCTTGCGGTTGGCCGAGATTGCGACCTCGCGGACGCTGCCCGTACCCTCGGCCCCCTCATAGCGCACCGCGCCCGTGCCATCCTGCTGGAAGGGCTGCTGCAAGGACTTCGTCCCGGCGAAGAGGTATTCGCCGTTGGGATCCTTGGTGTTGGAGATGTCGAACAGGCCCTCTCGTAACTGACGCAGTTCGCCGGCCAGATAGCTGCGGGTTTCGTTGGTCTGGGAATCGTTGTTGCCGGCCACCACCAGTTCGCGCGCCCGCTGCAGCAGATCCGTCCCGCTTTGCAGGGCCGATTCCTCCTGCTGCAGGCGTGGTTGGGTGTTGTCGATATTGCGCTGGTACTGTTTGGTGGCCTGGATGATGCGTTCGAACTGGTTGACCTGGGTGGCCCCGCTCGGGTCATCGGAGGGGCTCAGGATGCGCTCGCCGCGACCCATCTGCAGCGAGGTCCGGTTCAGCTCCGTCTGGCCCCGCTGGATCTGGTCGATCCCGGTCTGGAAGATCTGGGTGGTCGAGATGCGCATGTCCGTGTCTCCCGGTGGGCGCTAGCGGCGGAAGGCGCCGAGCAGTGAGTCGAACAGCGAGTTGCTGACCGAGATGACCTGGGCCGCCGCCTGATAGGCCTGCTGGTAGCGGATCAGATCCGCCGCCTCTTCGTCCAGATTGACGCCGGACACTGCCTCACGCTGCGCCCGCGCCTGTGCCAGCTGCGCATCGGCGGACTCCTGCGCGACCTGGGCCTGCCGGGTGCGCGTGCCGACATTCGCCAGCAGGCTGTTGTAGCCGTCCCCGAAGGTCCGGTCACCGCCCACCAGGCGCTCGTCCGACAGCTCGTTCATCGCCAGCATGTTGCGGTTGTCGCCGGGATACCCCTCGTTGCTACTGACCTCGAAGGTATCGCCATCGGCAGGCGTGCCACGGATCTCCATTTCCCAGCCGTTGGCGGTAATCGTTGTTACCCCATCGGGATCCAGTGCGAATGTTTCCCCATTCACCGAGAATTCCTGGTTCGCCTCGTCGTAGGTCACCACCGCATCGGCCAGCAAATCCGGATCAGTGGCGTCCACCGCCTGGACCGAACCGATGCTTGCATCTCCGGCGTTGTCTCCACCCACATCGGCCCGCACCGCAGCGGCGGCTGCGATGCCGCCCGGATCGCTCATCTCGACCGACAGGTCACGGGCACCATTCCGGGTCGGCTGGATCAGCCATTCGTCACCATCCACGGCGCCACCGAGACCGTCGACATCGATCACCAGTCCGTCAACCGGATCCGCCACGTTGTCGCCATCCAGATTCAGCGTGGTCGTTTCACCATCCGAAAGGCGTGTGAGCTGGTAGTCCGACCCGTCGTAACTCAGGCGATAATCCGATGTGGTCAAGTCGCGGGTATCACCAAAGGTCACGCCCGGCACCGCGTTCAGACTGTTCCCCGGAAAACTGCGCACCGCCGGATCCCCGATCCCGAAGATATCCGCACCCAGCTCGTCGTTCAGATCCAGCCCCAGGTTGTTCTGCTGGTTGTATTCCGCCCCGATGCTGATCGCGAGCCGGCCCAGGGTGTTCTGGGCCTCGTCGATGATCCCGGTGCGCGTCTCCAGCAACGCACCCAGCTCGCCGCCCTGGATGAAGCGGGAGATGTTCACCGGGTCGCCACTGGTGGCCAGCCCGATGTCCGGGGAGCGCGGGTCGCCTGTGAGCGACTCGGCGACCAGCTCGCGGTTGTTGCCGCCCAGCACCAGGGCCTGGCCGTTGCCGACGAAGACGTTGACCGCTCCGTCATCCTGCTCGGTGATGCGGACGTTGACCTTCTCCGCCAGCTGGTTCAGCACACGGTCGCGCTGGTCCAGCAGGTCGTTCGGGGTGCCCTGCGTGGACTTGGACACGATCTCGCGGTTGAGCCCGGCGATCGCATCGGTCAGGGAGTTGATCTCCTCGACGTTGGTGCGGATCTGGCCATTAATGATGTCGCGCTGCTCCTCGATGCGCCGGTCGATGGAGGCAAAACGCTCAGCCAGGGATTCCGCCTCGGTCAGGAAGACCGTGCGCGCGGCACTGGACGTCGGGTCGTTGGCCAGATCCTGGCCGGCGTCGAAAAAGTCCTGCAGTACCGGCGTCAGACCGGAACTGGAGCTGCCCAGCAGGTCGTCGATGCGCCCGGCCAGCGAGGCCTTCAGCTCGGCATTCGACTGATCGGAGATCGAATTGCGCAGCTGGGTGTTCACGAAGTCGTCGGAGATGCGCCGAACCGTGTCCACCTGCACGCCCTGTCCCTGGAAGCTGCCCCCCAGGAACTGCGGCGTCAGGTTGGACAACTCGGTGCGTTGCCGGCTGTAGCCCTCGGTCGCGGAGTTCGCGATGTTGTTGCTGGTCGTCCCGATCGCGCGCTGGAAGGCCAGCAGGGCCGAGGTGCCGATCCCGGACGCGCTCATGCCCGCGCCTCCCGCGAAACCGCTCGTTCAACCACCGGATTGGGCCATTTCTGCTTCATGCTCTACCCCTCGGTACGGGTAACGGCCGCATCGGCCGCGACTTGAGTCGATCCACTGCCCTGGTGCGCGGCCAACTGATCGCGCAGGCGCAGGACCTTGTCCGCATAGGCCGGATCCGTCGCGTAACCGGCGTCCTGCAGCTCGCGAATGTACTGTGCGTCATCCCCGGCCTGCAGGGCCCGGTGGTAACGCGGATTGTTACGAATGAACTCGACGTAATCGGAGAACGACTCTGACGGATCGGCATAGGCACGGAAACGCGCCTGCTCCCTTTGCGCAACCCCCTCACGGAACTCGAGGGTGCCCACGGAGACCTGATCCCCGTTCCAGCGGCTGTCCGCCTTGATCCCGAACAGGTTGAAGCTCGGCTGGCCGTCGGCGCGCGACGGCACGTGCTGTCCCCAGCCGGTCTCCAGGGCACTCTGCGCCAGCAGGATGCCGGGTTCGACCCCGAGCTCCGCGGCCGCATCCCGCGCCAGGGGCTCCAGGCTCTGCACAAACTCGGCGGCGTCCCGCGGGGGCCAGGCGATGGGTGATGGCGCCGCCGCCCCCGCGCTCGGTTGCGGGGCCACAGCATCGGGGCGCTGCGGCCCCACCGGCTGCAACTCGGGCTCCACATCGCCCTGCAGTACGCGCAGGGTATCCAGTCCCGACCGCCGCTGCGGCAGTTCGAGTGCCGCCTGGCGATCCGGGTCATTCAAGGCCTCGGGATCTGCGGGTTGCTGCGCGGAGAGCTGGCGCATCAGGGCATCGCGCAGGCCGATGCCATCGCCCTGGCTCATGGCCTTGGCGAATTCCTGGTCCTGCATTTCCAGGTACATCTTGCTCTGGTCGTTGTCGAACAGGCCATCGCCCAGCGAGGCCTCGCGCATCTGCTTGAGCATCTGGCCAATCAGCATCGCCTCGAACTCGCGGGCGACGGCCTCCAGGCCCTTCTGATCGCCCGAACGCGCTCCCCGGGCCAGATCCTGCAGGCCGCTGGGGTCCGAGGCCAGGGCCGCGCGGGCCTGCATCTGGGTATCGACACCCGGGGTGATCATCAGATGACCACCAGCTCCGCGCGTAGCGCGCCGGCTTCGCGAAGGGCCTCCAGGATCGCGACCAGGTCGCCGGGGGCGGCCCCCACGTTATTCACCGCGCGCACGATCTCGTCCAGCGAGGTGCCCGGATCGAACAGGAACATGGTGTTGTCGCCCTCCTCGATCGCAATGTCGGTATCCGGCTGGATCGCTGTCTCGCCCGCGCCGAAGGGTGCCGGCTGGACGACCTGCGGGGCCTCGCTGATCGTCACCGTCAGGCTGCCGTGCGAGACGGCGGCCGGGGTCACCTGCACGCTGGAGCCGATCACCACCGTCCCGGTGCGCGAGTTGACGATCACCCGCGCCGGTGGCGCACCGCGCTCAATCGGCAGGCGCTCCAGCTCGGCGACAAAGCCGACCCGGTGATCCGGGTTGGACGGCGCGCGCACGCGCACCGACGATCCATCCAGGGCATGGGCGACCCCCTGGCCGAAGGTATCGTTCACCGTCTGTACCAGGCGGTTGGCCGTAGTGAAGTCCGGGCGGTGCAGATTCAGGGTGACATGATCCCCCTGGGCAAACGCGGTCGGGACCTCGCGTTCCACTGTGGCACCATTGGGGATCCGGCCGACACTCGGCACGTTCACGGTGATGCGCGAACCATCGGTCCCCTCGGCCCCGAAGCCCCCGACCACCAGATTGCCCTGGGCGATGCTGTAGGTCTGCCCGTCCGCCCCCTTGAGCGGCGTCATCAGCAGCGTGCCACCGCGCAGGCTGGTCGCGTTGCCCATCGACGAGACGGTCACGTCGATGCGCTGGCCGGACTTGGCGAATGGCGGCAGTTCGGCCGTCACCATCACGGCGGCGACGTTGCGCAGCTGCGGGTTGCCGGCATCCGGCGTCAGCCCGAGCTGGCCGAGCATATTGTTCAGGCTCTGCACGGTGAATGGCGTTTGGGTGGTCTGATCCCCCGTGCCGTCCAGGCCCACCACCAGGCCGTACCCGACCAGCTGGTTCTCGCGCACGCCGGAGACACTGGCCACGTCCTTGACTCGCTCCATGTAGCTGCGCTCCTGCATCGCCGCCTGCTGCTGGATGGCGGTCTGCGCCGCCACCGAAGCGCTCCCCGGACCGGCCACCAGCAGCGCTACCAGAACCAGCAGGGCCAAGCGCCGCCAGTCGCCGAGCGCCACGATCCGGCGGTCGTTCGCGGGTTGTTTGAGGGATATCGAGTCCATGTCGTACCTCGCCGCGCGCACGCTGCGTCAGAAGGGCCAGATCGGGCTGTTAAAGAAGCGCGTGATCCAGCCGGGGGTGTTGCTGTCCGCCAGCACGCCGGAACCGCCGTAATAGACACGAGCGTTGGCGACCTGCGTGGAGAGCACGGTGTTGTTGGTGGTCACGTCCACCGGGCGCACGATGCCGCGAAAGCGCACGTATTCTTCGCCCTGGTTGATCCCCAGCCACTTCTCGCCCTGCACGACCAGGTTGCCGTTGGGCAGGACCTCGGCCACGGTCACGGTAATCTCGCCGTCGAGCTGGTTGCTCTGCGAGGAATCCCCCGAGCCGTCGAAGTCACGCGAGCTCGAATTGCTCGCGCCAAAAAGGGGGCGCCCGTTGAAGGTGGCATCGCGGCCGAAGGCCGACAGGTTCCCCAGGTCGAGATTGGAATCCTTGCCCGTGGAGGTCGACGCCGACTTCTGCGCGTTGGTGCTCTCCGCCAGGATCACGGTGAGGATGTCGCCCACGTTGCGCGCCTTGTAGTCCTCGAAGAGGCCCTGGGAATGCGCCGCCTGGTAGATCCCGCCATTGTTCTGCGACTGCGGGACCGGCTGGGCAGGCATCACCGGGCGATATTCCGGGTTGTCGTCCGGCTTGGTTGTTTGCGTGGCGGCGCAGGCGGACAGCAGCAGTGCGGCGGTCACGGCCAGGGCCGGGCGGAGAACGGTTCCGAGGCGCGTCATCACATCACCCGATGGTCTGGTTGACGAACTGCAGCGATTGGTCAGCCGCGGAGATCGCCTTGGAGTTCACCTCGTAGGCGCGCTGGGTCTCGATCATGTTCACCAGCTCCTCGGCGATGTTCACGTTCGAGGTCTCCAGCGAGCCCTGCACCACGGTGCCGGTCCCGTTCAGGCCCGGCAGGGACTGCTGTGCCACGCCGGACGCGGCGGTCTCGCGGAACAGGTTCTCGCCCACCGCCTGCAGGCCCGCCGGGTTCACGAAGTCCGCCAGCTGGATATTGCCCAGCTCCACCGGCGCCGCCTGACCCGGGATCTGCGCGGTCACCGTGCCATCCTTGCCGATGGCCAGGGACTGCGTGTCCTCCGGTACGAACAGACCCGGCTGCAGCGGGTAGCCGTTGGACATCACGACCTGGCCGTCCGAATTCAGCTGGAAGCTGCCGTCGCGGGTATAGCCGACGTTGCCGTCGGGCAGCAGGATCTGGAAGAAGCCGCGCCCCTCGATGGCGATGTCCAGCGAGTTGTCCGTCTGCTGCAGGTTGCCCTGCTGGAACATCTTCTCGGTGGAGACGGCGCGCACGCCGGTGCCGATCTGCAGGCCCGAAGGCAGCTGCTGATCCTGGGTGGCCTGGGCGCCCGGCTGGCGCACCGTCTGGTATATCAGATCCTCGAATACCGCCCGGTCCTTCTTGAAGCCCGTGGTATTCACGTTGGCCAGGTTGTTCGAGACCGTCGACATGCGCGTGTGCTGCGCGTCGAGGCCGGTCTTGGCGATCCACAGTGCCTGGTTCATGGTGTTCTCCTGTTTTCTCTCAAGTGCCGCGCGAGTCCCGGGAAATTACCCGAGGCCCAGCAAGCGGTTACTGCTCTGTTCCAGCGTGTTGGCGCTGTCCATCATCTTCACCTGCATCTCGAAGTGACGGGACAGCTCGATCATTCGGGTCAGGGCCTCCACCGTGTTCACGTTGCTGCCCTCCAGCATCCCGGAGACGACGCGCACCTCGGCATCCGCCGGCGCCTCGCCGCCATCCGCCAGGCGGAACAGACCGTCATCACCCCGCTGGAGCTCGTCCGTATCCGGGTTGACCAGGCGGATGCGTTCCACCGCCGCCAGGGCCTCCGGACCCACGCCCAGCGGGCGCACGCTGATCGTCCCGTCGGTGCCGATCTCGATCTGCTCCGCCGGCGGGATGGCAATCGGCCCGCCATCCCCCAGGACCTGGTGGCCCTGCGCGGTGCGCAGCAGGCCGAAGGCATCCACATGCAGCGAACCGGCCCGGGTATAGCCCTCCTCCCCTTCCGGTCCCTGCACCGCGATGAACCCCTCGCCCTCGATGGCGATGTCCAGGTCGCGGCCGGTGCTCTGCATCTTGCCCTTGCTGAAATCGACGGCCTCGTTGCCCACCTGGGTGTAGTCCCGCGAGGCATAGCCCGGGCCGCGTACCGGCACCGTATCCGCGGTGGCCAGGGCCTGGCGGAAGCCGTCGGTGTTGGCGTTGGCGAGGTTGTGATTGTTGATGGCCTGTGCGTGCATCGTCTCCTTCGCACCGGACATCGCGATGTACAGAAATCGATCCATGCTCAAGCCCTCTTTACCGACTTATCCGATACTTAGCGGATATTGATGATCGTCTGGGTGACCTGGTCGGCCGTGGAGATCGTCTGCGCATTCGCCTGGAAGTTGCGCTGCGCGGTGATCAGGTTCACCAGCTCCTGGGCGATATCCACGTTCGAGGCCTCCAGCGCCCCGGCCTGAATGGTGCCGAGGTTGCCGGTCCCGGGCGCGGCAAAGACCGGCTCACCCGCGGCAAAGGTCTCCGCCCAGTTGTTGTTCCCGAGCTGCTCCAGCCCCTGCGGGTTGGTGAAGTTGGCCATCGCCACCTGGCCCAACACCGTGGACTGGCCATTGGTAAAGCGCGCGAACACCACCCCGCTGTCATCGATGTCCACACCAGTCAGCCGCCCTGAGGCAAAACCATCCTGGTTAAGGTCGTTGACCGAATAATCACCGCCATACTGGGTGGTTCCGGCAAAGTCGATATCGACGTCCAGACCCGCCGCACCGTTCGGGAAATCAGGCGTGGTGAAGTTGAATTCAGTCGGATCGTCCAGTGTCCCCGAATTGTTGAAGGTCAGATCGAAGGGTCCTGCGTCGAAGACCACTGGGTCGCCAGCCGCATCGACCCCGGCATTGATCCGAGTGTGGGCCTCCCACTGCAGATCTCCGGTCTTGACGAAGAACACATTTGCATCTCGGGCCGTACCGAGCGAGTCATACGCTGTCAGGGCCGTGGAGAAGCTGTAAGTGTCGGGATCCGCTGGATCAAACAACGCTGGGTCAAGGTCCTCAGCATCGGAACGCAGATTCACGAGGGCCTCGACCTCGCTTGTTGCCTGCGGGGACGCATCGCCTGTTTGCAGGCGAATATCCTCGAGCTGCCCCGTGTTGAAGCTCGGGTCCGCGCTGTTAGGGTTCTGCGGCGGATATCCCTGCAGCTGCTGGCCCTGATTGTTCACCAGGAAGCCGTCACGGTTGACCTGGAACTCGCCCGCCCGGGTGTAGACCGTGCTGCCCTGGTCATTAAGGACGAAGAAACCCTCTCCGTTGATCGCCAGGTCCAGGCCGTTCTCGGTGAACTCGGTCCGTCCCTGCGAGAACTGCTGGGTGACCGCCTGCAGTCGTGTGCCGGAGCCGATGGCTGTCTGGCTGATCCCGCCGAAGCTCTGGGCGAACACATCGCCGAACTCGGCACGGGAACGTTTAAACCCCGTGGTCCCCGAGTTGGACACATTGTTACCGGTGGTCTGCAGATCGGCCTGGGCCGCGTTGAGTCCGCTCAATCCGATATTGAAGGGCATGGGGTGTTTCCTCCGTCAGGGTTCTTGTTGCGGGGCGTCAGCCGCCAATCCGCCGTACATCCGAAAAGCTGATCTCGCCCAGGCCCTGCACGGTCAGTGCCAGCCCGGAGTCACTGCCCACCGCGACGCTTTCCACGCGGGCATCCAGAAAGGTATCCACGGCCTCCGACTGGGTCCCGGAGCGGGCCGTGGCCTTGAATTCGTAGACGCCCGGTGGCGCGAAGGTGCCGTCGTCGCGCATGCCGTCCCAGGTGAACTCCTGCAGGCCGCTGCCGGCAGCGCCCATATTCATGCGGCGAATGCGCTCGCCATTCGGGCTGTACACGTCGATCTGCAGCTCTTCGGTGGCGCGCTCCAGATCGACCGCGCCGTTCACCCGCCCGTCGGGCCCCAGTTCGCCAAACTCGACGGGCACCAGTACATCCTTGCCAACCAGCGAAGCCGCCTGCAGCGTCTGGTTCTGCCCCAGGGACTGCGCCAGCTTCTCGAAGGACTTGGACAGCTGCTCGATGCCGGTCACGGTGGAGAACTGCGCCATCTGGCCGAGGAAATCACCGTTATCCATCGGCTCCATCGGGTCCTGGTTCTCCAGCTGGGTGGTCATCAGCTTGAGGAAGTCGGACTGCCCGAGGCGGTCCATCTCGCCTTCCGGCTTCTTCTCCGGGCGCGACAGGCCGAGGCGATCCAGCAATTCGGGGGAAATCTGTGTCATGGCGGGCTCCTCTAGCCTTGGCCGATCTGCAATGTGCGCTGGAGCAGCTGACGCGAGGTCTCCATCACCTCGACGTTCGCTTCGTAGTTGCGCGAGGCGGACATCATGTTGGCCATCTCCTCGACCACGCTGATCGCCGGGCGGAAGATGTAGCCCTCCTCGTTCGCCTGCGGGTGGTGTGGCTCGTAGTGGGCCTGTGGCGCGGCCTGCGACTCGGTCACGCCGGCCACCCGCACGGACGTCGCCGCACCATCGGGGTTGGCCTGATCCATCACGCTCTGGAACAGCACCTGCTTGGCGCGATACGCCTCGTCCGGGTTGGTGGCGGCGGTGTTCGCGTTGGCCAGATTCGAGGCCACGGTATTCAGGCGCACCGACTGCGCCGACAGCGCCGAAGCCGAGGTATTGAACAGACTGAACATATTGCTCACGACATCGATCTCCCGATCAGGCCCGCGTTAACGGTCGCCCCTCAGGGCTTCGCGGATGCCGGAGACCCGGCGGTTAAGGAATTCCAGACTGCTCTGGTACTGGATCGCGTTCTCGGCAAAGGCGGCACGTTCCATCTGCGGATCCACCGTGTTGCCATCCAGGGACGCCTGCGAAGGGACGCGATAAAGCGCCTCGGCCTGCCCGTTCATCGCCCCGGCATTGGGGTCGATATGCGCCGCCTGGCTACGCGCCATGGGCAAGTGATTGCCGCTCCCAGCCGCGGACTCGAGCACCGCGCGAAAGTCGATATCGCGCGCCTTGTAGTTCGGGGTGTCCGCATTGGCGATGTTGGAGGCCAGCAGCTCCATGCGCTGGGCGCGCACGTTGACCGCCTGCGGCAGGATGCCCATCGCCTTGTCGAGAGAGAGACTCATCGTTTCCGTCCTGTCCGCCCGTGGCGGACCCTCGCTACCAGAACCGGGACGCAGCCATTGCGGCCCTTTGCGAGGAGACCGATGCAATCGCTATGCCAGCGACGGGAATCCGTCTCGGCTGGGGACGCCCTTAGCGGGAAACGTGGGAAGGGGGCAATTCGAGTCGCGGCCGCATTGCGCGGGCGTTTCGGACCTGGCGGCCCTGCGACGGAGGGGCGTCAGGATTTGAGCCGGAGGACCGAGCCGTAGTCGGTGCGAACCGTCTCGAAGGCCTTGGTGTACGGGCCGGCCGTCTCCGAAGCGCCAAGAAACAGATAGCCGCCCGGATTCATCTGCCGGGCAATACCGTCAAGAACCTGTCGCTTGGTCTCGCCGGAGAAATAGATCAGCACGTTGCGGCAGAACACCAGGTCGAACTTGCCCAGTGCCGCGTAGCTGTCGATCAGGTTGAGCTTCTGAAAACGACAGCGCCGCTGCACCTCGGGAACGACCTTGTGGCCGTCCGTCACGGTCTCGAAGAAGCGCGCGCGGCGGCTCTCGCTCAACCCGCGCACAATACTCAGGCCGTCGTAGACCGCCCGCCGGGCGTCATCCAGGATCTTCTCCGACAGGTCCGTCCCCAGGATGGATACCGGCACCTTGCGCGGGGGGCGGGATTCCTCCCACTCGGAGACGACCATGGAGATGCTGTAGGCCTCCTGGCCACTGGAACAGCCGGAAGACCAGACCTTGATGCTGCTTCCCTTCGCAGCCAGCTCCGGCAACAACACATGCCGGAGGATCTCGAACGGAAAGCCATCGCGAAACCACGAGGTTTCGTTGGTCGTCATCGCGTCGATCACACGGGTGCGCAGCCGCGGATTCGGGGCTTGCCGCATCGCGTGCAGGAGCTCCGGCACGCTCTTGAAGTCGAACTCGTCGAGCAGCCGGGACAGTCGGCTCGACACCAGATACTGACGGCTGTCACCCAGCACCAGGCCGCAGCAGTCCTGCAGGAAGCGGGAAAACTCCTCGTAATCGCGGGAATCGATCACCGGTTCATCCCCGAGCACAGTCCATGGTGATTAGCATCCTGATGACGAGTCCTTGACAGCGGCGCCCGCGCCACGAAACGCAGGGGGAATCCCCGGTAGCGGGTTTCAGTATACGGTGTCGCAGGCGGGACACGACACTGGGCCCTTGTCGGCCATGTGACGCCGCCCCGGCCTTGCCGGGCGGCAACCCCGTTCCCCCCGGCGGTCATTCGACCTGTTGATCCTCGCGCCCGGTCTGGTCGAGCACCGCGTTGGCCAGTTCGTCGGGGTTGAATTTCGAGAGAAACGCATCGGCCCCGGCGCGCTTGACCATGTCGGTATTGAACTCGCCGCTCAACGAGGAATGCAGCAGCACCTTCAGATCTTTCAGGGCGGGATTGTCCCGGATCCGCGCCGTCAGCGTATAGCCGTCCATGCGTGGCATCTCGATGTCCGAGATCACCAGCTCGATCTGGTCGCGAACCGGGCCCTCCCCGGCCTTCTGCTCCAGGAAGTCGAGCGCCTCCTGACCATCCTTGAAAACCTCGTATTCGAACCCGAGACCGCGAATCGCCCCCTCGATCTGCTTGCGCGCCACGACCGAGTCGTCAACGATCACGACCTTGCGCCCCCCCGCTGGCGTGGCGTCCGCTCGGATGGACTCGGAGACCTCGGTCGGCAGAGGATTGACGATCGAAAGCACCCGTTCCACGTCGATGATCTCGACCAGCTTGTTGTCGATCTCGGTGACCGCGACCAGAAAGGATTCGCGCCCGGTTCCGCGCGGGGGCGACTTCACATCCTGCCAGTTCACATTCACGATCCGGTCCACGGCCGATACCCAGAACCCCTGAACCGAACGGTTGAACTCGGTGACCACCACCTTCTGGTCGCCGCTGTCGCTGGCACCGGCCGCGCTGCGCAGGCCCATGGCGCGCGCCAGATCAATGATCGGCACCGTGCCGCCCCGCAGCGTAGCCACACCGCGCACCACACTCATCGACCCCGGGATCTGGCGCAGCGGCGGCGACGGGATCACCTCGCGCACCTTGAACACGTTGATTCCGAAGGTCTGTGATCCACCCAGGTGGAACAGCAGCAGTTCCATCCGGTTCTGACCCACCAGCTGCGTTCGCTGGTTCACATCGTCAATGAATTGACTCATGGTGCTGCTCTCCTTGTCCCGCGCCCATCTGCCGCGAGCCGCTCCCGGGAGCTCAGTGTGCACCGCGCACCCCCGGGCTGTCATTTGCAATCGCCTGTATGCGCCTTCTGGCGCCGCTTCCCAGGGATAACGGCATTGAACGCCGGGCCTTGAGTCGGGCACCGCCCGGACAACTGGCATCAAACCTGCATAGCTTCGGGTCCGCGAACGGACGCGGCAGACCCGGGGTATTCCCTCGGGCGGCGAGGACCGGCATATGCATCCACATACAACCTGTACATCACGCTGCATCCCCATGGGGCTCATGGCTCTCGTGGCGTGGTTCGCGCTCTCCGTGCCGGCCCACGCCGAGATCCACCCCGTTGCGGAGATCCGCGCGGCCGCGGAACAGTTTCTGTTGCAGGAGCTGGACGCCGAACATAGCGACGACATCAATATCGAGATCGGCCAGCTCGACAACCGGCTCCGGCTGGCCTACTGCCATGACGGACTCAACGCCCGTTTCCCGCCCGGCGGCCGCCGCGACGGCAATACCGCGATCCACCTTCAGTGTGCGGGCCCGGTCACCTGGCAGCTGTATGTCCCGGCCACGGTGGAACGTTACGCTCAGGTGCTGGTGGCCAGTCGCAACCTCCCTCGCCAGCACACGCTGACCAGCGGCGATCTGCGCTTCCAGCGCATCGAGACGTCACGCCACGCGGGCAGTTATCATGAAGACAAGTCGGCCCTCATCGGTCAGCAGACCCGGCGCAGCATTCGTCCGGGCCAGATCATCGGCACACAGCACGTCACCCAGCGCGAGATCGTCAGCCGCGGCCAGCGGGTCACGATCCTTGCCGAAAACGGCTCGATCGCCATCCGCATGCAGGGCGAGGCCCTGGAAAACGGCACCCTCGGGGACCGCATCCGGGTCAGGAACACCTCGTCCGGGCGCGTGGTCGAGGGCGAAATCCAGCCCTCCGGGCACGTCCGGGTGACACTTTGATGCCGACTCTGTGATTGGTGTTACAAAAACCACCGCCACAGGGCTACAGTTTCAGCACACGCGGCCGTAAACACTTGCAGCACAGTTACAACGACAGGACGGCACAATGGATATCAAGGGCCTCAATACGAACAGTCTGCGCCCCGACGGCCAGAGCTCCACGGTCAAGGGCCGCGAGGACTCCAGCGGCGCGCCCAACCGGGCGCAAGGGTCGGATAGCGCCGTGACCACCGGTAACGATTCGCTCACCCTGACCGGCGCCGCCCAGGCGATGAGTTCGGCCGCCAGCGCCGGCGAGAACGCCCCGTTCGACGCGGCGCGTGTGGCCGAGCTGCGCGAGGCGATCGCCAGCGGCAACTACCCGGTGGACAACGAACAGCTGGCCGACCGCATGATCGACCTCGAGCGCCTGCTGCGCTAATCACGGACCTCACCGATGAACACCGACACGCGCCATCGCCTGCTGCGCTCCCTGGAAACCTCGATCCGGCTGGCCCACCAACTGGAAGAGGCCCTGATCCAGGAGACCCGCGCGGTCGAGGCGCGCACCCCGGAGACCCTGCAGGAAGTCGTGGCGACCAAGCAGGGGCTGCTGCAGGAACTCGAGACCGAGACCCGCCAGCAGCGCGCTATCGCCGAGGCCGCGAGCGAGTCATTCACGCCCGAGGGCATGGCCCGCCTGCTCTCGCGCATGGACGACGGTGCCGTCCTCAACGATCACTGGCAGGCCCTGCGCCAGTCCATCGAGCGCTGCAACACCCTCAACCAGGGCAACGCACGCCTGATCGATCGCGATCGCCAGCGCGTGGAGCTCTCCATGCAGATCCTGCGCGGCGAAGAGGCCGGCCCGGCGGCGACCTACGACCCCTACGGGCGCACCCGCCCCAACACCCGTGGCGGACGCCGTATCACACAAGCCTGATGCAGCTTATTCGCACCGATGCTGGCATTTCGGATGCTCGACCAGTACCTTGCGTCCTCACACCCAGCTAACGTCACGAACGCATGGACGAAACCGACTACACGGTCGACAAGCCGGACCGGATCGCCGGCATTCTCAAGGACCTGGACCACAAGCTCACCCTGGTCAGCGTCCGGCTCGACGCCGACGGCCCGCTGTACACCTCGGCCCTGGTCCGGCTGAACGCCGCCGCGAAGGAAGTCTTTCTGGATGAGCTGAATCCGCCGCGCGCGCACCAGCAGGTCACCCCCGGCATGCCCCTTCGGGTATTCGCGGCGCTGCGCGGCGTGGCGGTGCGCTTCTCCACCACCGTGGCCCGGATCGAACAGGAAAAGGGCGGCGCCCTGTACGCCTGCCCCTACCCGGAAACACTGGAGCATCTCCAGCGCCGCGAAACCTTCCGCGTTCACATCCCCATGGCCCAGCGCCCGCAGATCGAACTGCGCGCGCCCGGCTGGAAGGACCCGGCCATCGGCGAGCTCGTCGACCTTTCCGGCCAGGGCATGTGTATCGAGCTGGCCACGTCCACGCTCGACACGCTGGAGACCGGCACTACCCTAGCGTTCACCAATCTGCTGCTCCCCGACGTCAGTGAGCGGCTATCGGGCGACCTGCGCCTGGCCAACCGGCGGCGCAGTACGCGGGAGGGCTACGAATACGCCGGCTTCGAGATTGTCGGGATGACCCAGTGGCTGGAGCGCCAGACCAACCTCGCCTTGCTGCATTACCAGCGCGAGGCGCGTCGCCGCTCGATGGAATAGACCCGCCCGGACAAACTCGGACGTCAGACACAAAAAAGGCCGCTACAAGCGGCCTTTTTGATGCTTCCCGTTTGGTCGGGACGGCAGGATTTGAACCTGCGACCCTCTGCACCCCATGCAGATGCGCTACCAGACTGCGCCACGCCCCGAAGCCGCGAACTATATCCGATTCCCCGCCGTCACGAAAGCACCCAACACCGTCAAAGCGAACCGAGCGCCCATCACGGCACACGAGTGTTTAGTTCACCACAGAGTGCACGGAGGACACAGAGAAACGCGTGAAAACGGAAGGCATCGATGGCTCGCGGATTCGGAGACGGGATGCGCCCCAATGGATGCGGCCCTTTAACCCGCGACCAGACCCGAAAGACCTTCTTCGTGAACTTCGTGCCCTCTGTGCTTCAAAAAGACTTTCTGAACGCGGGCACAAGGAAGGTCAGGCGCGGAGCGTGCGCAGTACGGACTCGAGCTCGGAGATGGTGTCCTGGATGATCTGCTGGGCCTGCTGGCGATCGCCCTTCGCCTCATCACCGGAGAGCTTCTGGCGGGCCCCATTGATCGTGTAGCCCTCCTCGTACAGCAGAGCCCGGATCTGGCGGATCAGGATCACGTCCTGGCGCTGATAGTAGCGGCGGTTCCCGCGGCGCTTCACCGGCGCCAGCATCGGGAATTCCTGCTCCCAGTAGCGCAGCACGTGCGGCTTGACCTGGCACAGCTCCGCCACCTCGCCGATCGTGAAGTAGCGCTTGCCCGGGATCGCGGGCAGTTCCTGGTGGTTACTCGCCTCCAGCATAGCTCTCTACCCGCTCGCGCAGTTTTTGCCCCGGGCGGAAGGTAACCACGCGTCGCGCGGATACCGGGATCTCCTCGCCCGTCTTCGGATTGCGTCCCGGACGCTGGTTCTTGTCGCGCAGGATGAAGTTGCCGAAGCCCGAGAGTTTTACGCCCTCGCCTGCTTCCAGCGACTGGCGCATTTCCTCGAAGAACATCTCGACGAATTCCTTGGCCTCCCGCTTGTTGAGACCCAGTTCCTCGTTTAGCACGGCGGCAAGATCCGCCTTGGTAACAGCTGCCATCGCCTTATTGTCTCAGGGTTGCGTTGAACCGGGCCTGGAGATGCTGCATCACCGCGTCGGTGACGCCAGCCACATCCTGTTCGCCTAGGGTGCGATCAAAAGCCCGTAAAATCAAGCCCAAAGCCAGGCTCTTCTCGTCCGGATTCAAGCCCTTGCCCTGGTACAGATCAAACAGGCGGACATCCTGCACCAGCTCCAGGTCCAGCTCCCGGATGGCCGCCAGCACGTCGCCGGCGGCGACCGATTCGCCGACCACCACCGCCAGATCGCGCCGGATCGACGGATAGGGCGACAGCGGGCTGAACTGGGCCACCGGCGCACGGGCCACGGCGACCGCGTCCAGGTCGAACAAGTAGACGGGCTCCACGTCGAATCGCTCGCACAGGGAGGGGTGCAACCGCCCGACCCAGCCAATCGCCTGGCCATCCACCAGGACGCGCGCCGACTGACCATCATGCAGCGCCGGGTGCCGTTCCATACGGAAGCCCAGCTCCCCGGAGACTCGCTCGCAGAGGGTCTCCACCACCCCCTTCGCGTCAAAGAAATCGATCTTCCTTGGGGCCCCTTCCCAGTGCTCCGGTGCCGCCCGGCCACCGAGCAGGCCGGCCAGGCGTGCCTCCTGGCGCAAACCCGAGGCGTCCGGAACAAACCGCAGACCGTGCTCTAACAGCCGCAGATCCGGTTGCTGGCGCGCCTGGTTGTACGCTGCGGCAGTCACCAGTCCCGGCCACAGCCCGGGACGCATCACCGCCAGGTCGGACGAGATGGGATTGGCCAGGGCCAGGGGTTCGACGTCCGGATAGAACGCCCGGGCCGTGTCCGCCGCAACAAAGCTGAAGCTGATGATCTCGTGAAACCCGCGGCGCGCGAGCCCGTCGCGCAGTGACCGCAGGGCATTGTCCGGGGTCACCGGCGCTACGGGCGTCGGCAGGGTCTGCGGCAGGGCATCGTAGCCGTGCACCCGCGCCAGCTCCTCGATCAGGTCCTCTTCGCGTTCCAGATCGAACCGCGCGCGCGGCCCCCGCACCGACCAGCCGTTACCGACCGTCTCCACCTCGCAGTCCAGCGCCCGCAGGATGCGTTCGATCTCGGCGGCATCGAGTGTGACCCCCAGCAGGCGCTGGACTCGCTCCGGGCGCAGGGTGATCGCGTTCTCCCGGTGCGGAGCCGGCGTCTCGCCGGTCTGCTCGACCGGGCCGCACTGCCCTCCGCAGATCGCAAGAAGAAGCTCAGTGGCGCGCTCCATGGCCCGGGGGACCAGGGTGGGATCGACCCCGCGCTCGAAGCGGTGCGAGGCATCGGTGTGCAACCCGTGGGCCCGGGCGCGGCCGGCCAGGGCACGCGGGGTGAAATGCGCGCACTCGAGGATTACCCGCGTGGTGGCCTCGTCGACCGCACTGGCGGCCCCGCCCATCACGCCGGCGAGCGCCAGCGGCCCATCCTCTCCAGCAATCACCACATCCCTGGGCGACAGTTTCACCGTCTGCTCCCCACCCAGCAGGGTCAGGGATTCACCCTCTTCCCCGCGGCGCACGATGATCCGTTCACCGGCGCGCCCGGCATCAAAGGCATGCAGGGGCTGGCCCAGCTCCAGCATGACGTAGTTGGTCACATCCACGATGGCGCTTAGCGGACGCACCCCGGCACGCCGCAGGCGTTCCGTCATCCAGACCGGTGTGGCAGCCTTCGCGTCCAGCCCCTCCAGCACCCGCGCCGCATACAGCGGGCAGGCCTCCGCATCGCGGACCTCGATGGCCACACGGGCTTCGCTGGCCACCTGCACGCCCGGCATGTCCGGGGCGTGCAGCGGGCGATCCAGCAAGGCCGAACATTCGCGGGCAATACCCCGCATCCCCAGGCAATCCGCCCGATTCGGGGTCAGGTCCACCTCGAGGATGATGTCGTCCAGCCCCAGGGCCTCGCGCAGGTCCAGGCCGGCCTCCAGGTCCGATGGCAGCGCCATCAGTCCCGCCGCATCCTCGGACAGGCCCAGCTCGCGCGCCGAGCAGAGCATCCCCTCGGAGGCCACCCCGCGCAGCTTCGAGCGCTTGATCCGGAAATCGCCGGGCAAAACCGCCCCCACCACGGCCACAGGCGCACGCATGCCCTCGTGCACATTGGGCGCCCCGCACACGATGGTCAGCGGCTCCGCCGCGCCGGCCGCGACCCGGCACACGCGCAGGCGATCGGCATCCGGATGCGGCTCCACCGAAAGGACATGCCCCACCCGCACGCCGCTGAAATCCGGGGCCGCGGGCTCCAGGGCGTCCAGCTCCAGCCCTGCCATGGTCAGGCGATGCCCCAGCGCCTCCGGGGTTTCGTCGATCTGCAGCCATTCCTGCAGCCACTGCACACTGATACGCATTAGCCTGTCTGCCCGAATTGCCCGATAAAGCGGATATCGTTGTCGAAGAACAGCCGGAGATCATTCACGCCGTGGCGCAACATCGCCATGCGCTCCACCCCCAGCCCGAAGGCAAAGCCCGTGTACTGCTCGGCGTCGATCCCGACGTGCCCCAGCACGTTCGGATGCACCATCCCGCAGCCCATCACCTCCAGCCAGCCGGTATGGCTGCACACCCGACACCCCTCACCGCCGCAGTGCACGCACTGGATGTCGACCTCCGCCGAGGGTTCGGTGAACGGGAAGTAGGAGGGCCGAAACCGGGTGGCCAGATCATCACGGTCGAAAAAGGCCTGCAGGAAGGCGCTCAGCACACCGCGCAGATCCGCGAAGGTGATATCCGTATCCACGCACAGCCCTTCCACCTGATGGAACATCGGGCTGTGGGTCAGATCGGAATCACAGCGATACACCCTCCCGGGCGCGATGACCCGCAGCGGGGGCTTCTGCTGCTCCATGGTCCGGATCTGCACCGGCGAGGTATGCGTACGCAGCACCCGGTGGGCGTCGAAGTAGAACGTGTCGTGCATCGCCCGCGCGGGGTGATGCTCGGGGATATTCAGGGCCTCGAAGTTGTGGAAGTCGTCCTCCACCTCCGGTCCCTCGGCCACGCGGAACCCGAGACCGGCAAAGAAGGTCTCGATTCGTTCAAGCGTCTGCGTGATCGGGTGCAGGGCACCCGGCCCCGGCCGGCGCCCCGGCAGCGTCACGTCCACCCGCTCGCTGGCCAGCTGATCCGCCAGGGCCGCCTGCGCCAGCGCTTCCTTGCGCGCCTCGATCAGACCGGCGACCTCGGCCTTGGCTTCGTTCACCTTCTGGCCCGCGGCGGGGCGTTCCTCCGCCGTCAGCTTGCCGAGTTCCTTCAACTGGGCGGTAATCGACCCCTTCTTGCCCAGGTACTGCACCCGGACCTCATCCAGCGCCTTCAGGTCGGTGGCCGCCTCGATGCGGTCGCGCGCCTCGGCGACGAGCTGTTGCAGTTGCTCCACGTGCGTTCCCCGAAAATGATGGGCGACGGCTTACCCGCCGTCCCGGTGTTCCCTGTTCCCGAAACAAAAAAGGGAGGGCGTCGACCCTCCCCTTTCCGGGACCCGCCAGGCAGTGCCCGGCGGGTAATCCTGCAGGATCCTGCTCAGGCCGGCAGTGCGGCCTTGGCCTTTTCGGCGATCTTGCCGAAGGCGGTCAGGTCGTGCACGGCCAGATCGGCCAGGCTCTTGCGGTCGATCTCGATCTCGGCCTTCTTCAGACCCGCCATCAGGCGGCTGTAGGAGAGATCGAACTGACGGGCCGCCGCATTGATGCGGACGATCCACAGCGACCGGAACTGGCGCTTCTTCTGGCGACGGTCACGGTAGGCGTACTGGCCGGCCTTGATGACGGCCTGGTTGGCAACGCGGAAGACGTTCTTCCGGGCGCCGTAGTAGCCCTTGGCCTGCTTCAGGACCTTCTTGTGACGGGCGTGAGCGGTTACACCGCGCTTGACTCGTGGCATGTCTCGATTCCTCGGTCAGTTCAACGGTACGGCAGCAGCTTGCGCACGGCCGGGGCATCCGACTCGTGCACCATCGCCGGACTGCGCAGGTGACGCTTACGCTTGGTAGGCTTCTTGGTCAGGATGTGGCTGCGGTGCGACTGGAACCGCTTGAACTTCCCCGACCCGGTACGGGTGAAGCGCTTGGCCGCACCCCGATTGGTCTTGATCTTCGGCATTACTCTCTCCGGCATTTGGGGCCGTACCCGATTCGGGCCGGCCGTTTGTGAAAAGGCGATACGGGTATGCGGAGACCCGACCGCCCTTGTTGTCTGACCGGCCTACTTCTTCTTGCCGGTCAGCACCATGATCATCTGGCGCCCTTCCATCTTCGGGCGCTGTTCCACGACCGCAATATCGGCCATGTCCTGCTCGATCTTGTCGAGCAGCTCGCCACCGAGTTCCTGGTGGCGCATCTCGCGCCCGCGAAAGCGGATGGTGACCTTACCCTTGTCGCCGGCCTCGATGAACCGGCGCAGGTTGCGAAGCTTGACGTTGTAGTCGCCCTCGTCCGTACCCGGACGAAACTTCACTTCCTTGATCTGGATCTGCTTCTGCTTCTTCTTGGCTTCCTGCGCCTTCTTCGCCTGCTCGAACTTGTACTTGCCGTAGTCCATGATCCGGGCCACGGGCGGCTCGGCATTCGGCGAGATTTCGACCAGGTCCAGACCGCTTTCCGCGGCCATTTCCAGGGCCTCTGCAGTACTGCAGACGCCGCGATTCTCGCCCTCGGCGTCGATCAGTCGGATTTGCGGGCTGGTGATCTGATCGTTCAGGCGGACCGTTTTCGCTGCGCTAATAGCCTTCTCTCCAGTTCAAGGTTCAGTGTTGGCGACTCGCGACCTCCTCCCGGAGGCGCTCGCCGAAGGCCTCGAGACTCATCACGCCGAGGTCTTCTCCGCTTCGCGTGCGTACCGCGACCTGCCCGTTTTCCATTTCCTTGTCTCCAAGGACCAGCAGATACGGCACGCGCTTGAGCGTGTGCTCGCGAATCTTAAAGCCGATCTTCTCGTTTCTCAAGTCGGACTCGACCCGGAAACCCTTGTCCCGCAGCGTCTTGGTGACCTCGCGGGCGTAGTCGTCCTGGCGCTCGGTAATGGTCAGCACCTCGGCCTGCACCGGCGCCAGCCAGGTCGGGAAGTGCCCGGCGTAGTGCTCGATCAGCACGCCGAAGAAGCGCTCCACCGACCCCAGCAGCGCGCGGTGGATCATGATCGGGCGACGGCGCTCGTTGTCCTCGGCCACGTACTCCATGTCGAAGCGCTCGGGCAGGTTGAAGTCCAGCTGTACCGTGGAGCACTGCCATTCGCGGCCGATCGCGTCGTGGATCTTGATATCGATCTTCGGTCCGTAGAACGCACCACCGCCCTCGTCCACCGAATACTTCAGCCCCTTCTTCTCGATCGCCGAGCGCAGCGAAGCGGTCGCGTGCTCCCAGATCGCGTCGGAGCCGACCGCGTCCTCGGGCTTGGTCGAGAGGTTCACGTCGAACTTCTCGAAGCCGAAGGTCTGCAGGACCTCCAGCGTCAGGTCGATCACCGCCATCACCTCGGACTCGATCTGGTCCTCGCGGCAAAAGATATGCGCATCATCTTGGGTGAAGCCGCGCACACGCATCAGCCCGTGCAGCGCACCGGACATCTCGCGGCGGTACACCGTGCCCATCTCCGCCCAGCGCAGCGGCAGGTCGCGGTAGGAGTGCAACCGGTCCTTGTACATCAGCACATGGAACGGGCAGTTCATCGGCTTGAGCTGGAAGGCCTGATGCTCATCCTCCATCGGCTCGTACATGGACTCGGCGTAGAAGTCCGCGTGGCCGGAGGTCTTCCACAGCTCGAGGTTCGCGATGTGCGGCGACACGACGAAGTCGTAACCCGCCTTCTCGTGCATGTCGTACCAGTACTTCTCGATCTCGCGGCGAATGCGCGCGCCCTTCGGGTGCCAGAACACCAGGCCGCCACCGGCCTCGTCCTGGATCGAGAAGAGATCCAGCTCCTGGCCGATCTTGCGATGATCACGGCGCTCGGCCTCTTTCAGGCGTTCCAGGTATTCCTTCAGCTGGTCCTTGTTCGGCCAGGCGGTGCCGTAGATGCGCTGCAGCATCTCGTTGTCGGAGTCGCCGCGCCAGTAGGCGCCGGCCACCTTGGTCAGCTTGAAGGCCTTCAGCTTGCCGGTGGAAGGGATATGCGGGCCGCGGCAGAGATCGACAAAGTCGCCCTGCTTGTACAGCGAGATGTTTTCACCCTGCGGGATGCTGGCAATGATCTCGGCCTTGTACTCCTCGCCCATGTCGCGGAAGTACTTCACCGCCTCGTCGCGATCCATCAGCGAGCGCTCCACCGGCAGGTCCTGCTTGGCCAGCTCCTTCATCCGCTTCTCGATCTTCTCCAGATCCTCCGGCGTGAAGCCGCGGTCATAGGCAAAGTCGTAGTAGAAGCCGTTCTCGATGGTCGGGCCGATGGTGACCTGGGCCTCGGGAAAGAGCTGCTTGACCGCCTGCGCCATCAGGTGCGCGGTCGAATGCCGGATGATCTCCACCCCCTCGGGGTCGCGGTCGGTCACGATCGCGAGTTCGGCGTCATCGTCGATCTCGTGGCGGGCATCGACCAGCTGGCCATTCACCTTGCCGGCCAGGGTCGCCTTGGCGAGGCCCGGACCGATGTCCTTGGCCACATCCAGCACGGTGACCGGATGATCGAACTCGCGGCGGCTGCCGTCGGGGAGGGTTACTGCGGGCATTGCGAGGCTCCTTCGCCGACCCATACGCGGGGTCGAACGTCGCGTGTAAAAGATTGGAATTGCCGGAAACGACAACGGCGCGAAGCGTATCACACGCCCCGCGCCGTCGGCAGGTTTCCCGGCCAGCTGCCGGGATTCCCAAGGGAGACGCTGATTGAATCGCACGTCCGCGTTGGCGCCCCCTGTTTTCCGAGACAAGGCGCGTCGTGCAGCGGGTAGTGGTTCTACCCGCAAGCGGCGCAACGCAGGATCGGGGAACAGGGGGCACCAACCCCACAAGCCATTGAAAGCCGGGGCTCGGCCGCTTTTGCGCGCGCACGGCGTTACGGCTCCCTTGTGCAGAATGACTGCACGGCGGTCACCGCGCCTTGTTCGCACGCAAAAGCGAATCGAGCGCGGACGCGCGATTCAATCAGCGTCTCCCTAGGTGTGGAGTCTCACAAGGTTGTCCTCAGGTAGACCGAGGACGCTGATGGGTGGCTGCTTGTTCAGGCTACCGTGTGGGCGGTGCCAGTTGTAGTCGTGGATCCACCGGGGAAGATGGCGTTTGCGCTCCTCTGACGTGGCGTAGGTGAAGGCGTAGGCCCACTCGCGTAGGGCGGTCTGGATGAAGCGCTCGGCCTTGCCGTTGGTTCGCGGCGTGTAGGGCCGGGTGCGGCGATGGCGGATGCCCAGCCGGCGACAGGCCTGACTGAACGCCCGGGCGTGGTAGCAGGGTCCGTTGTCGGTCAGGACCCGTCGGATGGTGATCCCCAGGGTCGCGTAGTAGCGCACGGCTGCTTCCAGGTGCGCGATGGCGTCCTGGGTGCGCTCGGCGGGATGGATCTCGCTGTAGGCGACACGCGAGCGATCATCGATGGCCACATGCACGTACTCGTAGCCCGCGCCGATCGAGTCCTTGGCGCGCACGCCGGTCACGCGGTGGCCTGGGTGGTAAAAGCGCGCCAGCTTCTTGATGTCGAGGTGGAGCAGATCGCCGGGGTGTTCGTGTTCGTAGCGCCGGGGTGGCTCGGCCGGCTCCAGTGCGCTCAGGCGGTTCAGGCCCTCGCGCCGCAGGATGCGGCTGACGCTGGCCCTCGAGATCCTTGTGAAGGTCGCGATGCGATCCATGGTCCAGCGCTGGCGCCGCAAGGCGGCGACCTGGCGCTGGATCCGCCGCGGGGTTCGCCGCGGCTGGCTCCGCGGCCGGGACGAACGGTCCACAAGTCCGGAAGGGCCGGCCTCCTGGAACCGCTGGACCCAGCGCTGCACGGTCTTCGGATCCACGTCAAAGGCGCGGGCCGCTGCACGAAGGCTCAGGCCGTGATCCACGACCAAGCGAGCCATCCGCTCTCGACCGCGGGGACCCATTAAGGCATTTTGATGAAGGTTCACGGGGCGTCCTCCTTGGGAATGGCTCAGTCCGCAAACTCAGCATCCTTCGGAGTCGTCCCGTGGACAACCTATTGAGAGATCACACCTAGGGGTGGCTTACATGTTGCCTTCGATAAACAGGTAGGTCCGGTTCACGTTCGGGCGGTGCCAGTCATCGTAATGACGCAGATGCTTGAACTCTTCCAGATCCGCGAGTCGGTCCACCACCTCGCTCAGGGATTCCCAGTCTTCGATCCCCGCGCGCACTTCGCGCACCAGCAACTCGAGGTAATCACCGGTATCCTGGCGCGCCTCGGCCATATCCGTCGCGCGGCCATGACCCGGCACCACGATCTCCGGATCGATGGACTCCAGGTGCCGGAAGGCCTCCAGCTTTTCCACCGGGTTGCTGAACGGATGAATCCCCAGCATGCGCTCGGTGTAGACGATATCGCCGGTAAAGACGACATCCTCGCCCGGCAGATGGACCATGATGTCACCCGGGAAATGGGCATCCCCGGCATAGATCAGCTCGAAGTCCACGCCGCCCACGCTCAGGGTGTACGCATCGGCATCCACGGGGTTCGGTGCCGGAACCGGCTCGGTGCCCTCCATCGCCTCCTCACCCACGGAGTTGGCCAGCGAGGCGATTTGCCCCTCGCCCCGTTCGGCCTGGGTACTCGCGGTCCGCTGGAGTGCCACCAGTTCCGCGCCCTGCTCGTGGAAGTACCCGTTCCCCAGCCAGCGATGGTCCTGCGAGCCTACGGAGATCACGTGCGTGATCGGCTTGTCGGTCACGCCGGCGATCGCCTCTTCCATCCGCTGGGCTACCTTGTAGCTCGGGCCCGAATCGATCAGCACCACGCCCTCGTCCGTGACCACAAAACCGGTGTTGTTGGTGAACCCCAGATTGACCGGCGTGCGGTTCTCGAGCGAGCCATAGAAGTAGTAGACCCGGTCGGTCAGCTGGATCGGCTCCAGCACCTTTTCGATCGGTCGATCCAGCGGCTCGTCTTCCGCCTGCACCGCCATGCCGAGCCCCATCAGACCCAGCGCGAGAAGCGCCGCCTGACCCTGGCGCAGAAGAACATTCAATGTCATGTAATTAACTCTCCTTGGGCCTGGCAGCGCACTCGGCAGACAGGCGAATCGATCCCGAAAGCCTTGAGACTTGAATCCCGCGACTCTCGTTCCAAACGCGCAGCTTAACGGACAACAGGAGTATATACGCACCTGCAGATACAGCAGTCGGATCAGCCCCTGCCGGCATGCCGGCGCCGCGAGCGAACCGCGGTCACGCCCCAGCGCGCCAGGAGCGGAAACACACCCGTGGCGACCAGGGACAGCAGCAGCACCGGCGAAAGCAGCCCGTCCAGCCCCTGTAGCTGTCCCAGTTGCGTACCGGCATTGGCGAAAACGACCGTGGCCGGCAGCATGCCCACCAGCGACACCCAGAAATAGGTCCAGGTCCGGATCGGCAGGAGCCCCATCCCGGCATTCACCAGCAGAAACGGGAACACCGGAATCATCCGCAACGCGAAAAGATAGAACGCACCCTCGCGGACGAAGCCTTCATTGATCCGCCCCAGCTGCCGCCCGTAACGCCGCTGCACCGCATCGCGCGCCAGCGCGCGGGCCCCCAGGAAGGTCAGCGTTGCACCCAGCGTGGAGGCCAGTGACGACAGCAAGGTCCCCCAGACCACCCCGAACAGGGCACCGCCCGCCAGGGTCATCACCACGATGCCCGGCACCGAAAACGCGGCGACCACCGCATACGCGACAAAGAACAACGCGGCCGTGGACAGGGGCCGTGCATCCCACCACGCCTCCATCTCCCCGCGCGCGGCCCTCAGGCTCTCGAGGTCCAGCCCCGTTCCCACTCCGGCCAGCAGCCAGACGCCGACCAGAGCCATCAGTGCAGCCAGCAGCCCCCAGTAGTAACGGTTCAAGCGCGGTTCCTCGCGTGCATCTCGGCGAAACCATGCGCGGCAAACCCGTACACTGCAAGGATGAGCACATCGCAACCGCATCCGTACGACGCACTCAAGCCCGGGGTCATCCTCGACGCGGTCGAGACCACCGGGCTGCGCTGCGACGGGCGCCTGCTGGCGCTGAACAGCTACGAGAACCGGGTCTATCAGGTCGGCATCGAGGACGCCACGCCGGTAATCGCCAAGTTCTACCGGCCCGGGCGCTGGTCACCGGATGCCATCCGCGAGGAACATGCCTTCAGCCAGGAACTGGCCACGCGCGAGGTCCCGGTGGTCGCCCCGCTGGCGGACGACCGGGGCGAAACGCTGCACGAACACGCGGGCTTCCTGTTCGCCGTCTACCCGCGCTGCGGTGGCCGCGCGCCGGATCTGGAACAGCGCGAGACGCTGGTGCGCATTGGCCGCTTCATCGCGCGTATCCACGAGGTCGGGCGCGCCGACCGTTTTCGCGAGCGCCCGGAACTGGATCCCGTGCCGCGTGGCGAGGAGGCACGCCAGGCCGTGCTCGCCTCCGGCTATCTGCCCCTGGAGCTGGAGTCCGTCTACCGCGACCTCAGCGCCGACCTGCTCCAGCGTATCCAGCGCACACTCGACAGCATTGGCCCGGTCCCGCAACTGCGTCTGCACGGCGACACCCACCCCGGCAACATCCTGTGGACCGAGGACGGGCCGCACTTCGTGGACCTGGACGATGCCTGCACCGGCCCGGCAATGCAGGATCTGTGGATGTTCCTGTCCGGCGACCCCCCGGAGATGGCCTGGCAGATGCAGGCCCTGCTGGAGGGCTACGAGACCTTCGTGCCGCTGGATCGGCGCGAGCTTGGCCTGATCGCGCCGTTGCGCACCCTGCGCATCCTGCGGCATGCCGCCTGGCTGGCCCGCCGCGCCGACGACCCGGCCTTCATCGACGGCTTCCCGGTCTTCTACACCCCGCGCTACTGGGAAGACCACATCCTCACCCTCCGCGAGCAGGCCGCCGCCCTCGACGAGCCCGCGCTCGAGCTGGGTTACTGAACCACCGGCCCCGGCCTCACCGCAGATTCCGGATGAGCTCCAGAACCGAGTCGGGGGTGTCGTCCAGAGCCGTCAGCAGCGCCTCCTCCGCCTCGCGGGCCAATTCGTCGTCCCCGTGCAGGTGCCGCGCATGCTGCGCCCAGGTAGTGTGCAGATGGAGCCCATGCGCCGGCAGTGGATCCGGTAGGACGGAGGTCAGATCCCGTACGCTGGCCGCGCGGCCCCAGCCCCGTATCCAGGTTTCCGCATCGCCAATCCCGGCTGGCACATCGCTCTCGACCGGATGGAAATAACGCCGGTAAAGAACTACCTGCTGGAGTTCGTTGATCTCGCGCGTCAGTTCGAAGGACGCCTGGCGCCAGTTGCGGTGCAGTTCCGATGTCTCGTTGCGCCAGGTGTTGTAGCCGAGGGAGGAGATCGCGACCATCAGCGAGATCATGGCGACGCTGTGCCGGCGCAGTTGGGCCCGTATCCGGTGCCGCCGAGGAACCCGGAGGACATCAGCCCTCGGCACTCGACGCCCGACTCCGGCTATCAGATACCTGAACCAGCCCCTCAGCTTGCCGCCCATTGACGCTCGCCTCACTGAAACCGGGGAAACACTGATCAATGTTTCCCCAAGGCTTTCTGTTTCAGTATCTAGCGTCTTTCACCGGCCTTTCCCATGCCCGGGCGTCCGGGTCTGCGGTGCCGGCGTCCAGTCCCTCTCCCTCAGCCGGAAACGCCTTCCGGCCGCGTCCCCACAATGGCGCCCAGGCCACGGTAGTGCTCCAGGAGCTGGCGGCCACTGGCGACCAGGTCATCGGTGACCTCCAGTTCGAAATCGCCAGCCACCCGACGGATCTGTTCGGCGCCCGTCGCCGGCGCCTCGAGCACACGCCACAGCAGGCGGGCACCGAGCGGATTCAGCTCGGCGAAGCGCACCCGCTCCTCGCCCGAGCGATAGGCCAGCAGATAGGTCGGGACCTCACCCGGCTGTTCCGGCTGGAACTCCGCCCCGATGCGATGCACCGGATACTCGTAGGCGAGCAGACGCGCGGTGGCGGAGAACACCGGGACCCCGGTCATCAGGTCGCCCGTGCGGTCGAGGTCCGCAGGGCGCGTATCCTCGGCGTAGACCAGTTCCGTCTCGACCCGCTCGTAATGGGCCAGCTCCGCCAGAAACGGCGGATCACCGGGCTGCCCCGAACGCTCGTCCGCCAGGTAGCGCACGAACTCCGCCGCCAGTTGCGGGAAGTACGGCGTCTCGCTGCCATGATCACGGTAGAAATCGCGTACCAGCTGTTCCCATGCGGCGGCTTCCAGCAACCCGCGCAAGACCGGAAACCCCCTGGCCAGCAGGTTCGCCACGTTGTTGAAGAACAGCCGCCGGTAGATCTCCAGGCGCCGGCTCTCGATGCCTTCCGGCGCCGGGTAGCGTTCGGGGTCGCGCAGATGCCGCGCGAATGCCGCCTGGATCTGCTGGAAGTCGGTCTCAGGCATGCAGGATACGCTCTTCCTGCCCTGCCCGCGCCTGGAGCTGCATATCGCGGATGCGGTTGGTCTCCGCCAGGAGCTCCTCCAGCGGCGGGAAATTGAAATCACGCTCGAGCAGCGTCGGCACCGGGCCGATGCGCGCGTAGGTCTCGCCCAGCAGATCCCAGACATCGCTGCAGATCGGCTGGCCATGGGTATCGACGCGCAGATCCGGCGCCTCGGCCTCGTGCCCCGCGATATGCAGATAGCGCACCCGCTCCAGGGGCATCGCGTCGAGAAACTCGGTCGGCGCGTAGCCGTGGTTGATGCTGTTGACGACCACGTTGTTCACGTCCAGCAGCAGGTCGCAGTCGGCCTCCTCCAGCACCGCGCGAACAAACGTGATCTCGTCGAGTTCGGCCCCCACCGGGGTGTAATACGAGACGTTCTCCAGGGCCATCCGGCGCCCGAGGATGTCCTGTACCTGACGTACGCGGTCGGCCACGTAGTGCACCGCCGCCTCGGTAAACGGGATCGGCATCAGGTCATACAGATGCCCCTGGCCATCGCCACAGGCCGAGAGATGCTCGCTGTAATCCTCGATCCCGTGAGTATCCAGGAAGGTCCGCAGGTCCTGCAGGAAGGTTCGGTCCAGCGGGCGCGGCCCGCCGATGTCGAGGGACAGCCCGTGGCAGACAAAGGGCTGGGCCTCGGTATATTCGCGAAAGATGCGCCCCAGGCGTCCGCCCAGGTGCATCCAGTTCTCCGGCGCCGCCTCGAAGAAGCCCAGGCGTTCCGTCGCCTCCGGGGCCTCGGCCAGCGGGCCCAGAAGGGCCCGCCGCAAACCGAGCCCGGCACCGCTGACGCGGGCCGGGTTGACGGGCCTGACGCTCCTAGCCGCCACAGGTCCCCTCGCCACAGGCCCCTTCGGAATCCTTGTCGTCGCCGGATCCGCCGCAGGTGCCTTCGCCACAGCTACCTTCGCTGTCCTTGGGTTCTCCGGCACCGCCGCAGGTACCTTCTCCGCAGGCCCCTTCGGCCAGCATCAGCGGCGACTGGCCACCCTGCTGATAGCCGTGGTTCAGGTCGGCCGATGCGAACACCGGGCTGGTGGCCATGGCCATACCGATCGCCGCGCTACCGACGGCCCCGGCGAGGGTCTTGGTGGAAAACAGATCGTTCTTCATGATTTCTCTCCTCGTCTTGCGATTATGGGCCCTTGGCTTATAGATCCTTGGGTTATAGACCCTTGAGCTATAGAACCCGGCCCCGTTCAGTAATGGCTGCTCGCACAGCTCTTGGTGTTATCCCCTGCTCATCATCCTCCGACGGATGTAGTAGTCGATGCTGACATAGCGCCCCGCCCCCCAGAAGAACAGGACCAGCAGCATCACGAAAAAGGTCGCGGCCATCTCGATCCCGTTGTTGACGATGGCAAAGTTCCCGGTCTCGGTCAGCCAGTTATAGTTGCCGTGTTCCTGCAGGATGGACTTGGCCCGGTCCAGGCGCATCTGCGCCTGCTCGATCCCGGAACAGTTGAACAGACACATCATCGGGTCGGAGATGCGCTGCCAGCCGTGTTCGAGATGTACCGTGACCGCCGCCACGACCATCGTGATCATCAGCGGGATGGAGAACCAGCGCGTGGCCAGCCCAAGCAGCAGCGCGATCGCGCCCAGCACCTCGGCATAGGCCGACAACAACACCATCAGATACGGGAACGGCATGCCCAGGCCCCAGTCCGCGTTGCCGAACCACATCACCACGCTTTCCTTCGGCAGCAGCCCGTCCAGCTTGTTGGTCCCCGCCATCCAGAAGATGGGGGCGAGGTAAAGCCGCAACAGCAAGGGCGCCAGGAAATCCGCGCCGCGCGTCCAGTCAAGCCAGCCCTGTATCCGTACCATCAAGTTTCCCGTCGCGCCCATGATGCCCTTCTCCATTTCGTCTGCTACTGGATGAAAGCCTAGACCGACCGCGTCGCCAGTACGCGGGGTCAGACGCCGGCGTTTATGTTCGAGCGTCCAGATCCCCCCCTTATGACCACAGAACGGCGGAAACCCGGGGCACAACGGTCTAAGGTGAATCCCAACCACAAGGGAAAAGGACGTTCAATGGATATCAGCCCGCACGAAGATGTGCTGTCGACGGTACTGGCGGCCTACAACCTGCGCGCGCGCATCGACACCAACCCGCGGCTGTGCGGGGAATGGCAGCTCAGCACCGCGGGTTCGGGGAATGCCAGCTTTCACCTGGTCGGCGAAGGCGGCTGCTATCTGCACATGGAGGATATGGCCCCGGTCTGGATGGAGGCCGGCGATCTGCTGTTGCTGCCCCACGACGACTGGCACCTGATGGCCAGCCGCGACACCGTGCCCGATCGGGACAACCACCTGACGCTGGTCGAGGGTGCGGATCCGCCGGACACCCCGGTCACGCAGCTCCTGTGCGGGCACTTCGAGTTCGATTCCGGCCGGCGCAACCCGATCCTGGCCGCTCTCCCCGACCACATCATCATCCGCCGTCGCGAATCGGGCGAACGCCTGGCGCATCTGGCGGATCTCATGAACATCGAACTCGCGGAGCGTTCCTCGGGCTACCGGCCGGTGCTGGATCGTCTGGCGGATACGCTGTTCGTGATGGCCGTGCGCCATCACATCTGCACCCAGCGCGAGCACTCGGAGGGATCCCTGATCGCGGCCCTGGCGGATGACCGCATCCGTCGCGCGCTGGATGCCCTGCACGCCCGGCCCGAGGCGAGCTGGACCCTGGAAGGCCTCGCCAGCGAGGCGGCCATGTCGCGCAGCAGCTTCGCCGAGCGCTTCCACACCCTGGTCGGGCAGACCCCCATCGACTACCTGACGCAGTGGCGCATGGTCCTGGCCGAGCGGCTGCTGCGCGATGGCCGCGAGTCGGTCGCCAGCGTGATGGACGCGGTGGGCTATACCTCGGAGGCGGCCTTTCGCAAGGCCTTCAAGCGGATACACGGGTTCGGGCCGGGACGCCTCCGGCAACTGCTGCGCCGTCTGGGCTCCGGCCCGGCCTGAAGGCAGTCGTCAGAAGGTATTCGCGACGCTGGCCACGCCCGGTGCCCGCGAGCGGACCAGGCGTTCGACGACATTCTTGAGATCCAGCGTGGAACGCGGGCAGCCGACACAGGCTCCCTTCAACCGAACCCGCACGGTGCGCCCATCGAGTTCGACGAACTCGATATCGCCCCCGTCCTGCATCAGGATTCGCCGCGCCTCCTCGATCGCGGCGCGCACGGCGTCCTCGTCGATCGGACCGTCGGCGGGCACGTCCGCCGCCTCGCGCTGCGCATGGGTCTGGGCACGGTCCAGACGCAGCGCGAGTTCCGGGTCCAGCTCCTCGATCGCGTCGAGTTCTTCTTCACTGTAGACGTGATCGGGCTCGTCGCTCAGCAGATGCGAGACGTCCACCATCACCTGCGCATTGTCGGGTCCAGCCATGCTCGGGCCTCCGGGTACTCGGCTTTTGGCCAGTATAGCAACGCCCCGCTCCAGCCCAGCGCGAAGCCGCACCCGCCAGCCGGGATCCGCTTCCTCGCGCCCCGGAGGCCAGCGCAGGCGCATGCGCAAGCGGCGCAGGTCCTCCGGGTGCAACCGGCCCGCATGCAGCCAGAGACGCCGGACCCGACCGGTCTCCGGGAGCCGGACCACCAGGATCACCATCCCGCGCAGCACCCGGGTATCGGGCAGGATCTCCACCCAGTCCACCCGCTCCTGGCGCAGTCTTTCGGCCGTGGCCAGCCACGTCGCGCCATCGGGCGTCTGGCCCAGCCAGTCCCAGGGCGGCGGCCGTGTCCGTCCTTGCCATACCCACCCGGCCACCGCCAGCCCGAACGCGGGCATCAATGTCCACAACGGACTGTATGCGAGCGCGTACCCCACGACCGCCAGCAGCAGAAGGATCTGGCCCGCGAGCGCGAGCCGGGGAAGAACCAGGTCAGGCCGAAGGTGCAGCCGCAGCGGCGGCGCGGATCGCCGGGACAAGGCGGGCTATCCCCTCGTCCACCGTGGTCTGGCGACCCATGACCACGTCCAGCAGCACGTTGTCGGGGTAGTCGAGCAGGCGCTCGAAGGCATCGCGACCCTCCTGGTCCAGTTGCGCATATCCCTGCGCGAGAAACTGCCCGAGCAGCCAGTCGTTCTCCAGCATCCCGCGGCGGCAGCGCCAGCGAGTACGGCTGTCGGGTTCCATCACCAAAACGCCCGTCCAGCCCCCCCGTAGGAGCCTGCTTGCAGGCGAAGCCCCTGCCCGCGTCTGGCTTTGGCAGGGGCATTCGCCTGCAAGCAGGCTCCCACGGGGGCTAAACCACCTTTGGGCATCCATCCACTCACAGCGACTTTTTCAGCATGGTGCGGCGGATGTCGCTGATGGCCCGGCTCGGGTTCAGGCCCTTCGGGCAGACCTGGGTGCAGTTCATGATGGTGTGGCAGCGGTAGAGCTTCCAGGCATCGTCCAGCTGGGCCAGGCGGTGATCGGTGGCCTCGTCGCGGCTGTCCTGGATGAAGCGCGCGGCCTGCAGCAGTGCGGCCGGGCCGAGGAATTTGTCCGGATTCCACCAGTACGACGGGCAGGCGGCAGAACAGCAGCCGCACAGGATGCACTCGTACAGCCCGTCCAGTTCTTCACGATCCTCGGGGCTCTGCTTGCGCTCGACCTCGGGCTCCGGGCTGTCGTTGACCAGCCAGGGCTCGGCCTTGCGGTACTGGTCCCAGAAGTTGCCCATGTCCACGATCAGGTCGCGGATCACCGGCATCCCCGGGAACGGGCGCAGCGTGACCGGCGCTTCCAGATCCGCCAGCGGCGTGATGCAGGCTAGACCGTTCGTGCCGTTGATGTTCATGCCGTCCGAGCCGCAGACCCCGTGCTGACAGGAGCGGCGAAAGCCCAGGGAATCGTCCTGCTCCTTCAGCAACAGCAGCGCATCCAGCAGCATCATCCCCGGCTCGACCTGGTCGTCGGGCAGGGTGAAGCGCTGCATCTTCGGCAGCGTATCCGTCTCCGGGTTGAAGCGGTAGATCGAGAATTCCATCCGTACCTTCCTTCAGCGCCTGCTGATGCGGTTCGCGGCGCGAACCGCATCCCGCAGAGCGTTGCATTCCCGACAGGCCATCAGTACACGCGCTCCTTCGGCGGGAACGAGGCCACGGTGTTCGGCTGGGTGCGCACCGGCTTGTAGTCGAGGCTGTCGTCCGCCAGCGAGTACAGGCTGTGCTTGAGCCAGTGCTGGTCGTCGCGCTCGGGGAAGTCGATGCGCGAATGTGCCCCGCGGCTCTCCTCGCGCCCCAGCGCGGAGCGGATGGTCGCGATCGCGCAGTCCATCAGGTTCTCCAGCTCCATCGCCTCCACCCGTGCGGTGTTGAAGGTGGCCGAGTGGTCCGCGATCACTGCATGGTTCAGGCGCTCGCGCAGGGCGCGGACCTTTTCCACCCCCTCGCGCATCACCTCGTCGCTGCGGAATACCGAGCAGTGGTCCTCCATCACCTTGCGCAGTTCGCGCTTGAGCGGTTCGACCTGCTCGGCGGAGCCGTCGCCCGGGTCCTTGCGATCCCAGCGCGTCAGTCGCGCCATCGCCTGATCCACGGCCGTCTCGTCCAGCGGCCGGTGGTGGCGGTTCTCGGCCAGGTACTCGAGGATGTGGTTCGCGGCCGCGCGCCCGAACACCAGGATATCCAGCAGCGAGTTACCGCCCAGGCGGTTGGCGCCATGCACCGAGACACAGGCGGCCTCCCCGGCCGCGTACAGCCCCGGCACCGGGTCCTCCGGGGTGTCCTTGACCGGCGCCACCACCTGGCCAAAGCGGTTGGTCGGGATCCCGCCCATGCTGTAGTGACAGGTCGGAAAGATCGGGATCGGCGCCTCGATCGGATCCACCCCGAGGAAGGTAATGCTCGTCTCGCGGATGCCCGGCAGACGCTGCATGATCGTGTCCGCGCCCAGATGGCGCAGATCCAGCAGCACATGGTCCGCGTTGCGCCCGCAGCCGCGGCCCTCGCGCACCTCGGTGGCGATGGAGCGGCTGACCACGTCGCGCGAGGCCAGGTCCTTGGCCCGCGGGGCGTAGCGCTCCATAAAGCGCTCGCCCTCGGAGTTGATCAGGAACCCGCCCTCGCCGCGCGCGCCCTCGGTAATCAGCATGCCGCGCCCGGCGATCCCGGTCGGGTGGAACTGCACGAACTCCATGTCCTCCAGCGGCACCCCGGCGCGCAGGGCCATCGCCATGCCGTCGCCGGTATTGATCAGGGCGTTGGTGGTGGTGCGGAACAACTGCCCCGCCCCGCCGGTGGCGATCAGCGTGGTCTTCGCCTCGATCACGATCGGCTCGCCGGTCAGGATCTCGAAGGCCAGCACACCGAGCACGAAGCCCTGCTCGTCGCGCAGCAGGTCCACCGCGAAGTACTCGTCAAAAAAGTGCGTACGCGCGCGCAGGTTCTGCTGGTACAGCGAGTGCAGAATGGCGTGCCCGGTACGGTCGGCCGCCGCACAGGTGCGCGCCGCCTGGTCCTGACCGAAGTTCTGGCTCTGCCCGCCGAAGGCACGCTGGTAGATATTGCCGTTGTCCAGGCGCGAGAACGGCACGCCGAAGTGGTCCAGCTCGTAGACCACCTTGGGCGCGGCGCGGCACATGTATTCGATTGCGTCCTGATCGCCCAGGTAGTCCGACCCCTTCACGGTGTCGAACATGTGCCAGTGCCAGGAGTCCGGCAGCACGTTGGCCAGCGCGGCGTTCACCCCGCCCTGCGCGGCCACCGTGTGCGAGCGTGTGGGAAACACCTTGGAGACCACCGCGACCTGGGCATCGCCGTTGGACAGCTGCAGCGCGGCGCGCAGGCCCGCGCCACCGGCGCCGATGATCAGGGCGTCGAATTTGCGCCGTGCCACGTTCATGCCAGTCCCTTCATGCAAGCCCCGCTCGAATCAGAATGAATAACGCCCACAGGCCCGTCAGGAGCAACCCGCCGCCACCGAGCACGAACACCACAAGCCGTGCACCGGGGGCGTGCACGTAGTCCATCGCCACGTCGCGCAGGCCGATCCACGCATGCAGCCAGAGCAGCAATACGAACACGGCTGTCAGCAGCCCCACCACCGGGTGTCCCATCACCGCCAGCCAGGCCGCATGGTCCGCCGGCGCGGCCAGCACGAAGAACCCCAGGGCGAGAATCACGTACACGCCCACATAGACCGCCGTGATGCGCTGCAGCAGCCAGGCGCGCTGTCCGCTCAACAACTTCACAGCACCAGCCCCAGCCAAACCAGCGCGGTGGCCAGAAGGCCGGCGTACAGCGCATCACGCGCCGTGCGCAGCGAGCTCTCGCGATCCTCCCCGATACCGAATTCCATCAGCAGGTAGCGAATGCCGGCGAAGAGGTGATGCAGCAGCCACCACAGCCCGAGCGCCAGCGCCGCCAGGCCGAGCGGATGGTGGATGATCGCGATCACCTGTGCGAAGCCCGCGGGGCTGGCCAGGGAGCGATCCAGCAGCCAAAGCACCACGGGAATCGACAGAATCAGGAAGACACCGGTAATCCGGTGCAGAATGGAGACCACGGCATTCAGCGGCAGTCGGATCTTGCGCAAATCCAGAAAGACGGGACGTCCCTGCCGAGTCATGCCACCCCCTTGAACAAAGATAAAGAATCCAGGGCTGACACCCTGTGAAAGGTTCGTCTACTATCGAGCCGCTTGGTTCAGCTTACCACCTCAATCCAGTGCAGCGCTGCCTTTCCGGGCGTCCCGGCCACCGATGGCGAATCGGTCCGGCGGCGCGCGGCGACGAGCACTGCCACAGGAGAATCCCGATGCGCGAAGACTGGAAACACCACTTGATCGACGCCGGCGCCGAGTTCGAGGAGGACGACCTCCTGCACTACGGCAACCCGGAGCGCGAGCGCCGTATGGCCGTCAACGGCGAGGTGATCTGCGACCTCTCCCACCGCGGTCTGCTGGAGGTGCGCGGCGATGACGCCACCGACTTCCTGCAGGGGCAGTTCGGCAATGACATCCATGCGGTGGACGCCCAGCACAGCCAGCTCTCCAGCTACTCCAGCCCCAAGGGGCGGGCCTATGCCGTGTTCCGCGTGCTGCGCACGACGGACGGCTACCTGCTCGAGATGCCGGCGGACCGGATCGAGCCCGTCGCCAAGCGCCTGCAGATGTTCGTGCTGCGCGCGAACGTGATCATCGAGCACGCCGGGGACTCCCGCATCCACTTCGGCTTTTCCGGACCGGATGCCGAGAAGGAGCTGACCAACGCTCTGGGCGTGTGTCCCGGCGCGCCGGAAGAGGTGGTCGAGAAGAATGGCGTTACCGTCGTCCGGGTACCCGGACTGCACCCGCGCTTCGAACTGTTCGGCGAGATTGACGCCATGCGCCGCGCCTGGGACAGCCTGAACGTCCACGCGGCCCCGGTGGGCCCGCGTGACTGGGCGCTGCTGGACATCCTTGCCGGCGTCCCGACGGTGGTGGAGGAAACCACCGAGATGTTCGTCCCGCAGATGCTGAACCTGCACGCCCTCGGCGCGATCAGTTTCGAGAAGGGCTGCTACCCGGGGCAGGAGGTGGTGGCGCGCATGCACTACCTCGGCAAGCTCAAGCGGCGTATGTTCCGCCTGGCCATCCATACCCAGACCCCGCCGCAACCCGGCTCGCCCGTCTTTCGCGCGGACGGCCAGCCGGAGCAGTCGGATGGCGAGATCGTCGCGGCCGAACTCCACCCGGACGGGCTCTATTCCGCCCTTGCGGTCGTGCAGGTGGCCGCCGCGGAAGGCGAGCTGCGCTGGGGTGCACCGGATGGTGCAACGGCCGAGGTGGTCGATCTCCCCTACGCCGTCCCGGAAGGAGCCTGACGCATGCGCTTCCTGTTCTTCTTTTTCGTCCTCATCCTGCTGGCGCTGTGGGCGGCCTTCTTCAGCCGCCCCAACAACCCCACGCTGTCCAACTGGCTCTACGTGCTGGCCGGTGTACTGGCCGTGCTGTTCTTGATCGGCTACCTGCGGCTCGACGGGGTCATATGAGTCCGCTCCGGGCCGGCCACGCCGGCCCGGTAGCGCATCACGACGCCAGGCGCGCCCGGGGATCCGCCACTGGTTTGCCCAGGCAGGTCTCCAGTTCGCGCGCCCGCCGCGCGTGCCGCCCCGACAGGGCGAAGCCGGCGAGCCGTCCGTCGGCGTGATATTCCAGGTGGCGCCCGGCCCCATCGGCGCTGATCTCCACCCATTCCCCGGTATCCACCGGCGGCGGGCAGACATTCAACGGCAGGCTCCCCGTCTTGACCTGTACGACACCGGCATCCGGTCGGTAGACCGTCGCCTCGCCCGACAGGGTCCGCGCCAGCGCCGCCGCCTGGCCACGCAGGGACTCCACGTACGGGCGCAGCCGCCCCTCGAACTCGCAGCCATCGCCCAGGGCGAAGATCGCCGGATCGGTCGTGCGCAACAGCGCATCCACCTCGATCCCGCGGTCGCAGGACAGGCCCACGCGCTCCGCCAGGTCGCGCTGGGGCTCCAGGCCCAGCGCGGTGATCACCACCTCGGCCTCCAGTGTCGCTCCGTCATCCAGCACGAGGCGCCGTGTTGCATCCGTTACCGGTTCGATGCGCTCGACGGTGGCCTCGGTGTGCCACTGCACGCCATGATTCGCGAGTGCCTGCTGCAGGTCATCGCCCAGCGACCGGGGCAACAGCCCGGCAAGCGGCTGCGACGCACATTCGACGAGGTGCACGGGGTGGCCACCGGCCGCCAGGTCGTCCGCCAGTTCGCAGCCCACCAGACCTGCCCCGATGATGGCCACCCGGGTATGAGCAGGCGCGCCGCCACCGGCCTCCAGCGCCCCGCGCAGGGCCCGATAGTCCTCCAGCGTGTTCACGGCCAGGGGGGGCGCGGCGCCGCCCGGGAACGCCATCCTGCGCGGCCGGGCGCCAGTGGCCAGCACCAGCTGGCCGTACGGCACACCCCCGCGCGCTGTGATAAGGCGCTGCTGCGCACGGTGAATATCCAGCACCCGCACGAAGGGCATCAGGTCGATCCCGAGCCGCGCCGCCCGCGCCGATCCGGTCTCTTCGACCAGGTCCTCGATCGCGGTGCCACGAGCGAAGGCGTTGGAGATCCGCGGCTTGGTGTAGTAATCGCCCGAATCGGCCGTCAGCAGGCGGATGGTCCGCCGCGGATCCCGCTCGCGCAGGGCCTCGGCCAGGGCCCAGCCGGCCATACCGCCACCGACGATCACCACCGCATCCGGGTCGGCCATACCGCTCCCGGCACTCCAGGCCATCGCGGCGGCGCCCGCGTCCGCCGTTTCGGCGCGCGGTTCCAGCGCGGTGAAGTCGGCCTTGGTCACGTTGCAGTCGGGGCAGTACCAGTCGTCGGGGATATCCTCGAAGCGGGTCCCCGGCGCCAGGCCGGAATCCGGATCGCCCTTGGCCTCGTCGTAGATATAGCCGCAGACCTTGCAGATATAGCGCTTGAATGCGTCGGTTTCGGTACTCATCACGCGGCCTCCACGGCGTCGAGAATGGCCTGCAGTTTCGGGTCCAGTTCGGATCCGATGGCCTCCAGGTCGGGGTTGGCCCACGGCGCGAACACCTCCCGCGCGGAACGCGTGCTGATACGCAGGATGTCGCCATCACCGGACACATGGATACGCAACGGGATGTCGATGCCCGCAGGCTTGCAGGCCTCCCAGACACGCACCGCGTAGCTCGGGTGAAAGACCTCGAGGATCTGATCCGTCGGCACCTCGACCCCGATCTTCGCGGCATTGGCCTGACCATTGATATGCGAGACCAGCTTCAGGCCCTGGGCATCGATCGCCGCCTTCAGGGTGTCGACGGCCGCCTCGGGATCCATTCGGGTAGTAATTTCCAGCATGGCGATTCCTTGATTCGGCCCGGGGCCCGGGGGCCCCGACCGTGGGTGGTGGTTTCAGTGCGCGTGGATGCGCGCAAGCTCCTTGCGCAGGTGCTTGATGGCCGGTGTCACGATGGCCACAAAGTACGACTCGCGCAGCTTGCGCTGGGCCGCCGCATCCGCCTTGTATCCGCGCGCCCCGCAGTGCAGCAGGGCCGACTGCGACGCGCGCAGGGACAGCTCGGACCCGGTCAGGCGCATCTGCAGCACGTCCGCGAAGAACCGCTCGGATTCGTCGAACGGCGTCTCGGCCAGCGCATAACAGGCCGCGCGCCCGTCCTCCAGGGCCTCTTCCAGTTCGCCGACCTGGTCGTCGAGATAGCCGTTTACGTGCGCCAGGGTCTCGTTGGCCTCGCGCATCGTGCGCAGGCAGCCGTCGATGAGCCCCAGCCCCATGCCCATCTGCAGCAGCACGAAGCCCGGACGGATCCGGCGGATGTACTCGGGGAGCGAGTCGGCCAGCACGTGGGCATCGGGCACGAATACGCGGTCGAAGTGGCAACCGAAGGTGCGCGACCCCTCCAGGGCCGTGAACTCGGGGCAGGCCGTCAGGCTGAAGCCGGGGTCGGCGCAGTTGATCAGCGCCATCACCGGGCGCGGGTTCGCGTCGGTGGTCCGGAAGATCGCGCCGAAGTAGTGATCCTCGCCCAGGTTGGACACCCAGGGCAGCGACCCGGAGACCACATAGCCCCCGTCCACGCGTTCGGCGGAGAGTTTCAGGTCCTCGATGTTGGCGAACCATTTCATCGGGTTGGACAGCGCGGTGGCGCCCAGCGCCTCGGCATTGGCCAGCTTCGGCAGCGCCTCGCGCTTGAGTGTGTCCGAGCTGCTGTTCTCCACGTACCAGGCGCAGGCGTTCTGGCACCAGGCCACGAACCCGGTGGTCATGCATTCGGCCGAGATCACCTCGGTGGCGCGGATCGCGCTGGCAATGTCGGTGGTGCCACTGGCGTTCTGGCTGGCCAGATGGCGATTGAAGGCGCCGAGGCGGCCAGCCTCGCGCAGGAAATCCTCGGGGTACAGGCCTTCGCGGTCGATACGGGCGGTCAGTGGCGCGAGGTCGCGTTCCACCAGCGCCTGCAGCGCGGCGTCGGCATCCGCCGGCCCTGCGGCCGGCGACACCCCCGTCACGTCTTGAGTGCGGGTTTCGAGCATTGGGTTTTACTCCCGTAAAGATCCAGTAACCGGTTCAGGCCAGCTCGACGCTGACGTTGACCGGGTTGCGCATGGTGTTGGCGACCGGCGACCAGAAGTCGGCATGCGCCACCAGGTCCTTGAGCTGCTCCTCGCTGGCATCGCCTTCCAGGTGCGCCTTCACGCGGATGTCGGAGAAACCGAGGTGCTTGTTGACGTCGGTGTCGCCCACGCCCCATACGGCGGTCACGTTGATATCCCCTTCCAGAGTGAGTTCGAGCTTGGTCAGCGTGATGCCGCGGTCGATCGCGTTGGCGTGCATGCCCACCGACAGGCAGGCGCCCAGGCTGGCGAGAACGGCCTCGGAGGGATTCGGCGCGGTGTCGTCACCGAGCAGGTGCGGCGGCTCGTCGATTACGTGGGCATCCAGATCGCGCACGTAGGTCAGGTTGCGGAACTTGCCCTCGCAGACCGTGGTGGCCTTCAGGGTCACGATGCTTTCGGGGTTGGCCTTGCCCTTGGCGGCCAGGCCGTTCAGGCCGTCCTGGTCGATCGGCTCCAGGCCGTTGACGGTCAGGGAGGTGGTGGCTTCGGCTACGGACATGGTGATACTCCTCGCAGTTGGGATTCGTGGTTCCCCGGCGTTCGACCGGGTCGCCCATCCCGGTGCAGAAGCCGTGCCAACATCGCGCACACCGCACCACAAGGCCGTTTTCGGGACGTCGCTCCGGAATCGCCCCGTCACCCGACGACCATTTCGTCCACTTTGTCCACCCGGAATCGGCCGCTTTGTCCGGATTGTCCATTGCGCATGCCCCGCGCCGGATCGCCCCGGCTTGCCGGCGCACCCACCCTGCCTCCCGGTATTTCGCGTCAGCACGCCGTTTCGAACCCGCCAACGATGAAAATCCCGGGGATCAGGACGGGTTTGGCACGTCCCTTGTAAGGAACCTTCTGAACGCGCCGCCGAAGCGATCCGCCCGGCGGCTCATGAACGAAGGATCAAGAGGGAAACGCCATGGGCGCCGCCATCTCCATCGACTACATCACCCATCACTATCCCGGGCAGGAAGCCCCCACGCTGAAGGACATCCAGGTCAACATCGCGCCGGGCGAGACCGTGGCCCTGATCGGCCAGAGTGGCTGCGGCAAGTCCACCCTGCTGCACATGCTCGCGGGGTTGCTGATGCCCAGCGATGGCTGCGTGCGCATCAACGGCCACCAGGTGATCAAGCCGAGTCCGCGCTGGAACATGATGTTTCAGAAGCCCTCGCTCTACCCCTGGATGACCGTGCGCAAGAACGCCTCGCTGGGCCTGATCTTCCAGGGCCGCAAGCGCGACATGCGCGAGCGCATCGACCAACTGCTGGAGACCGTCGGCCTGACCGACAAGGCCGAGGTCAACGTGCAGTCGCTCTCCGGCGGCCAGCAACAGCGTGTCGCCCTGGCGCGCAGCCTGGCCACCGACCCCGAGTTGCTGCTGCTCGATGAACCGTTCTCGGCTCTGGATGCCTTCACCCGGGTCGCCCTGCAGGACGAGGTCACCCGCCTGGCCCGCGAGCGCGGCATCTCCGTGGTGTTCGTCACCCACGACATCGAGGAGGCCGTGGCCATGGCCGACCGCGTGCTGGTCATGGGCTCCAACCCCGGCACGATCACCGCCGAGCTGAGCATCGAAATCGACCACCCCCGCGACCGCAACAGCCAGGCCTTCGTCGACCGCAAGGCCGAACTGATGGGCTACTTCGGAGCCACTCGAAGCCCCAGCACCGCTCCGGAAGCCGCCGAGTCCGAGACCGCTTCGCCTGACACGGAAGACGAAAGCCAGGCGACCGAACCGACCACACCCGAATCCCGGGCACGCGTACGCGCTGCCTGATCCACCGCCGCCACTGCCCGACCCTGACCGAGGAACCACCACCATGTGCAACTGCGACAATCACCATGACATCGACCGCGAGCTGGACAGCCTGCTGGACCGCAGCTTTTCCCGTCGCAACTTCCTGCGCACCGCCGCCGTCGGCGGCCTTGCCGGCACCGGGCTGGCCCTGCCCGGCTCGCTGTTCGGTGCCGAACCGGGCAGCCTGGAGGACCCCGAGGGCGTCGTCAGTGACTTCGACGGCGTCGTGCGTATCGGTTACATCCCGATCACCGATGCCGCCGCGCTGCTGGTCGCCCACTCCGAGGGCTATTTCGAGGACGAAGGCCTGGAGGTCGCCGACCCGACCCTGATCCGCGGCTGGTCGCCGCTGATCGAGTCCTTCGCCGCCAACCGTTTCAACCTGGTGCATCTGCTCAAGCCGATCCCGCTGTGGATGCGCTACCAGAACGACTTTCCGGTCAAGATCATGTCCTGGGCCCACACCAACGGCTCTGCCGTGGTCACCGGGCGCCACGTCGACGTGCAGTCGTTCTCCGACCTGGGCGGCAAGAGCGTGGCCGTCCCCTACTGGTATTCGATGCACAACGTGGTCATGCAGATGGCCCTGCGCGACGCCGGCCTGACCCCGGTAATCCGCGACCAGGGTTCGGCCCTGGAGTCGCACGAGGTCAATCTGATGCTGATGCCGCCGCCGGACATGCCGCCGGCCCTGGCCGCGCGCTCCATCGACGCCTACATCGTCGCCGAGCCGTTCAACGCGGCCGGCGAGCTGCTGGCCCGCGGCAACGTGCTGCGCTTCACCGGCGATATCTGGAAGAACCATCCCTGCTGCGTGGTCTGTATGAACGAACGCCTGACCAACCGCGAACCGGAGTGGACGCAGAAGGTCATGAATGCCGTGGTTCGCGCCCAGGGCACCATCCAGGAGGACAAGAAGACCATCGCCACGATGCTCTCGCGTGATGGCAAGGGTTATCTGCCGATGCCCGCCAACGTGGTGGAACGCGCGATGACGAACTACCACGACGACAGCACCTACGCCGACAGCGGCGCGATCCGTCACCCCGAATGGGAGAACGGCCGCATCGACTTCTCGCCCTGGCCCTACCCGTCCGCGACAAAAATGCTGGTGGGCGCGATGAACGAGACCCTGGTCGGTGGCGACACCACCTTCCTGGACGGCCTGGACCCGGACTTCGTGAAGGATGACCTGGTGAACTACGACTTCGTGCGCAAGGCGATGGAGACCCATACCGCGTGGCAGGGCGCCCCGGGCGTGGACATGGATTCGCCGTTCGCCCGCGAGGAGGTGGTGGTCCTATGAACCGCGAAGCCACGCTCTCCGTCAACCCCGCGACCGTGGAGCGGCTGATGCCGCTGCTGCGGTTCGCGGACCGGGTCCGCCGGGCTCTGCAATACCCGGCACTGGGTATCGCCGGCCTGTTCGCCCTGTGGTACTGGGGCGGTTGGGCCATCGCCAACGACGAGGACATGATGGCCTTTGCCAGCTTCGCCCCCGGGCCGACGCTGGCGGCGTTCTGGGACCTGGTCATCTCCGGCAACGTCTGGAAGCCGATCGAATCCAGCCTGTACCGTGTGGGCTGGGGCCTGGCCTATGCGATCGCCATCGGCGTCCCGCTGGGGGTGATGATCGGCTACTTCCTGACCCTGAAGCAGGTCACCCACGTGCCGTTCCAGTTCCTGCGGATGATCTCGCCGCTGGCCTGGATGCCGATCGCGGTGCTGGCCTTCGCCACCTGGGACGCGGCCATCATCTTCCTGATTGCCATTGCCGCCGTCTGGCCGATCACCTATGCCACCGCACACGGGGTACAGCGCATCGACCCGATGTGGCTGAAGGTGGGCAACAACCTGGGGGCCAACCCGTACCACACCCTGCGCTACATCGTGATGCCCGCGATCGCCCAGGACGTGTTCGCCGGGATTCGCCTGGCCGTGGGGGTCGCCTGGATCGTGCTGGTGCCGGCCGAGTACCTCGGCGTCACCTCGGGGCTGGGCTACGCGATCAACGATGCCCGCGACACCCTGGAGTACGACAAGCTCGCCGCCTTCGTGCTGGTGATCGGCATCATCGGCTACATGCTGGACGCCATCTGCGTGCGCCTGATCAAGCGCAGCAGCTACCACGCCGAGGGATAATCCCCACAAGCGGGACCCCATGGGCCCGGCCACCCCGGCCGGGCCTCTTTCCCTCACCCGGCAAGGCGCGTGCAAGCCAACGGTGCGCCGCCCCGCCCCATCACGAGGCACCAGCACCAAAACGGACCGCGCCGCTGCTGCGCCAGACCTGTACAAACCGCCTTGAGCGCACTGGCAGGGTTTCTGCATATCCCCACCCATGGCCTCGCAACACGCATCCGATTCGACCCCGCCCGACCTCGCCACGCGGGAGCAGGAGATCACCCTGCTTCTGGAGGTCGCCAAACTCATGGGACGCTCCGGCGACCCGGACGCCGCGATCTACCGCATCCTCGGGATGATGTCGCAGCTGCTGGGCCTCAACCGCGGCCGTGTCCTGCTGCCGGACCCGAACAGCGGACAGCTACGCATCCGCCACGCCTACGGCCTGACCGACGCCGAGCGCGACCGCGGCAGCTACAGCCTGGGCGAAGGCGTCACCGGGCGCGTGATGAAGACCGGCCAGATCGCCCTGATCCAGGATATCGACAACGAGCCCGAATATCTCGCGCGCGCCATCGACCGCTCCACCCTGCCGCAGGAGACCGTCGCCTATATCGCCGTCCCCATCGTGCAGGACGAACACGCCATCGGCGTCCTCGGGGTGCATCGCCTGCGCCGCCGTTCGCGCCAGTTCCAGGACGACCTGAACCTGCTGCGGGTCGTCGCCAGCATGATCGGTCAGGTCCTGCGCATTCACCAGCTCATCGCCGAACGCACCGCCGAACTGGTGTCCGAGAATCGCTATCTGAAGAGCGCCCTGGACACCCAGGGCGGGCAGTACGGCATCCTCGGCGAGAGCCCGGCCCTGCGCCATGTCCTGAAGCAGGTCCACCGCATCGCGGACACCCAGGCCACCGTGCTCGTCACCGGGGCCTCCGGCACCGGGAAGGAAAAGATCGCGCGCATGATCCACCGGATCAGCCAGCGCAGCGCCAAGCCGTTCATCTCCATCAACTGCGCCGCGATCCCGGCCGACCTGCTGGAGTCCGAACTGTTCGGCCACGAAAAGGGCGCCTTCACCGGTGCCTCCAGCGCCAAGACCGGCAAGATCGCCCTGGCCGACGGCGGCACGCTGTTCCTGGACGAGATCGGCGACATGCCGGAGGCATTGCAATCGAAGATCCTGCGCGTGCTGCAGGAGCGCGTGGTCCAGCCGATCGGCGGTTCGCGCGATATCCCGGTGGACGTGCGCATCATCGCCGCGACCCACCAGAACCTGCAGGCCGCGGTGAATGCCGGGGAGTTCCGGCTCGACCTGTTCTACCGCCTGAACGTCATCCCGCTGCACATGCCGGCGTTGCGCGACCGCGCCAGCGACATCCGCCTGCTCACCCGTCATTTCCTCGACCGCTACACCCACCTGCACGGCTGGAACGTGGTCGTGGATGACGGCGTCCTGGAGCGCCTGGAGGCCTTCGACTGGCCGGGCAATATCCGGCAACTGGAGAACGTACTCGAGCGGGCCGTGCTGCTGTCCACCGACGGCCGCATCGGCACACCGCTGATTGACGAGATCCTCCACGAAGAGTCCCGCATCAGTCCGTTCGAGCGTGAGCCCCTGGGCTCGCACACCGAGCCCTCGTCGGCAGCGCCCCGCGAAGCCGCGCCGGCGCCCCCTTACGGCGCAGACTGCACCAGCGCGGTGCGCCCCTACCAGCGTGTGCACGCCTCCGAGGCAGAGCGCCTGGCGCGGGCGATCGAGCGGGCGCGCGGGAACAAGACCCGCGCCGCCCTGGAACTCGGACTGACCCCGCGCCAGCTGCGCTACCGCCTGAAAAAGCTCGGTATCGAAACGACTTAGCGCCGCCCCGGCGCCAATGGACGATTCGTCCGCATTGCCCGAAATGACGTCAAAGTGTCGGACCGTCTTGCCCCTGTGGGGGCCCCGGCGCAACCATTTCCACCCGTTGGCATGGCACCTGCACAGACCCTCGACATGCGCGGCAACGATGCCCGCATCGATTCGAGCCACGAGGAGAGCCGACCATGCCGACCAAGAGTCTTCACGATCCCTTTGACGCCAATGCCGACCTGCGCCATGGCTCCAGCTGCCGCCACGGCCATACCGGCCCCGGGAGCTGCAGTTGCTTCGACACCGCGTCCCCGGACCTGGAAGAAAAACTGGAGCACCGCGCCACCCATGACCCCGTGCAGGCCGACGCCCACCAGACTGGCGAGGACCTGAGCGACGAGGGCATGATCGACCGCGCCGTGGAAAGCGCCATCGTCCGCGGCATGTTCGGCCACAACGAGATCAACCGTCGCCGCTTCCTGCAGATGCTGGGCGGCGGCACCTTGGCCGCGGCTCTGGGTTCCATACTGCCGCTCGACAAGGTGAAGGCCGCGATCAAGGACGGCGGGCCGCTGGAGAAGACCAAGCTGCGCGTCGGCTTCGTGCCGATCACCTGCGCCACCCCGATCATCATGGCCCACCCGATGGGCTTCTACGAGCGCCACGGCCTCGACGTGGACGTGATCAAGACCGCCGGCTGGGCCGTCGCCCGCGACATGTCGCTGTCGGGTGAATACGACGCCTCGCACATGCTCTCGCCGATGCCGCTGTCCATGACCCTGGGCTCGGGCTCCTCGCGCGAGCACTACATCATGCCGGCGGTCGAGAACATCAACGGTCAGGCCATCACCCTGCACAACAAGCACAAGGACAAGCGGGACCCGAAGGACTGGAAGGGCTTCACCTTCGCCGTGCCCTTCGAGTACTCCATGCACAACTTCCTGCTGCGCTACCTGGTCGCCGAACACGGGCTGGACCCGGATCGCGATATCAGCATCCGCGTCGTCCCGCCGCCGGAGATGGTGGCCAACCTGCGCGCCGAGAACGTCGACGGCTACCTGGCCCCCGACCCGTTCAACCAGCGCGCGGTCTGGGACGGCATCGGCTTCATTCACATGCTGACCAAGGATATCTGGGATGGGCACCCGTGCTGCGCCTTCGCCTGCTCCGCGGCCTGGGCCGACGAGCATCCCAACACGTTCGGGGCCCTGTTCCGCTCGCTGATCGAGGCCACGCAGTACAGCTCGGACATCAACAACCGCGCCGAGATCGCCGAGGCCATCTCCCCGCGCGCCTACCTCAACCAGCCGCAGTCGGTGGTCGAACAGGTGCTCACCGGTCGCTACGCCGACGGCCTGGGCAACGTGCAGAACGACCCGCACCGGATCGACTTCGACCCCTTCCCCTGGCACTCGATGGCGACCTGGATCCTCACCCAGATGAAGCGCTGGGGCTACGTGGATCGCGACTTCGACTACAACCGCCTGGCCGAAGACGTCTTCCTGGCCAGCGAATGTGCCGAGGTGATGACCGAGCTGGGCTACGAGGCCCCCAGCGACACGTACAAGAACTTCGAGATCATGGGCAAGGTGTTCGACTACACCGACCCGGAAGGCTATCTCGACAGCTTCGAAATCCGCAGGAGCTAAGCCATGTTGAGCAATCTCAACTTCCGGGCGACCGTCCTGTCGCTGGTGATGCTCGTGGTCTTCCTGGGTGTGTGGCAGCTCGCCACCGCCCCGGAGGTCCTCGCGCCTCAGCAGGGCGAGCTGAGCGAATACGAACAACTGATGGGAGCTGGCACGGACCGCAGTTCCAGCAGCGGCATCCCCGCCCCGACACAGGTGTTCAGCCATGCATTCAGCGAACTGAGCAACCCGTTCTACGACGCGGGGCCGAACGACAAGGGCATCGGGATCCAGCTGGCCTACTCGATCTACCGCGTCCTGCTGGGCTTTGCCCTGGCCGCGCTGATCGCCATCCCGCTGGGCTTCGTGATCGGCATGTCGCCGCTGCTGAACAAGGCGTTCGATCCCTACATCCAGATCCTCAAGCCGATCTCGCCGCTCGCCTGGATGCCGCTCGCCCTGTTCGTGATTCGCGATTCCAACATGTCGGCGATCTTCGTGATCTTCATCTGCTCGATCTGGCCAATGCTGGTCAACACGGCCTACGGCGTCGCCTCGGTGCGCAATGACTGGCTGAACGTGGCGAAGACCCACGAGCTATCCAACCTGCGTACGGCCTTCACGGTGATCCTGCCCGCCGCGGCCCCGACCATCCTGACCGGCATGCGCATCTCCATCGGCATTGCCTGGCTGGTCATCGTCGCCGCCGAGATGCTCGTGGGCGGCACCGGCATCGGCTACTACATCTGGAACGAGTGGAACAACCTCGATCTCGCCAGCGTGATCTTCGCGATCATCATGATCGGCATTGTTGGCTTCCTGCTGGATGCCTCCCTCGCCCAGGCCACCAAACTCGTGCGCTACGCCGACTGAGTCGGCGCAGCCCAACCAGGAGTACAACCATGAGCAAGGGATTCCTCGAAATCGAGAACCTGAGCCAGCGTTTCCCGCAACCCGATTCGAACGACCTCATGACGGTGTTCGAGGGGGTCGACCTGAACATCGAAAAGGGCGAATTCGTCTGCCTGATCGGCCACTCCGGCTGCGGCAAGTCCACCATCCTCAACGTGCTCGCCGGCCTGGCCACCCCCACCGACGGCAACGTGATCATGGACAACAAGGAGATCAAGGGCCCGAGCCTCGACCAGGGCGTGATCTTCCAGAACCACAGCCTGCTGCCCTGGCTGTCGGCCCGCGACAACGTGATGTTCGCGGTGCGCGCCCGCTGGCCGCACTGGAGCAAGGCCAAGCGCCGCGAACACGCGGAGAAGTATCTGCACATGGTCGGGCTGGATCACGCGATGGACCGCAAGCCCTCGCAGCTCTCCGGGGGCATGCGCCAGCGCGTGGGGATTGCCCGCGCCTTTGCCATCGAACCCAAACTGCTGCTGATGGACGAGCCGTTCGGGGCCCTGGACGCCCTGACCCGCGGCGTCATCCAGGAAGAACTCCTGAAGATCTGGTCGGAGACCCACCAGACCGTGTTCATGATCACCCACGACGTGGACGAGGCGATCCTGCTGGCCGACCGCGTGCTGCTGATGACCAACGGTCCGCATGCCCAGGTCGCCGAGTCGGTCAAGATCGACATCCCGCGCCCGCGGAAACGGGCCACCCTGCATCAGGAGGAGGCCTACTACCCGATCCGCAACCATCTGGTGGACTTCCTGGTGGACGGCGCCAAGGCGATGTCCGCGAAGGCGCAGGAGGCGGCCGCCCGCGGCGAAAATCCGCGCCACCGTCCGCGCATCGTCAACCCGGCCCGGCCCGAGGCCGATCCCGAACCCGGCCCGCGCATGGTCCGCGCGGTCTGAAACCCTTCCCCTTCCATTCCATTCAAGGAGCACACGATGAGTCTCAGCAAGAGCGCCATGACCACCACCATCCTCGAGGCGAAAGAGAACCGCGGCACCACCTGGGCCGCGATCGCCGAGGCCACCGGGTTGCACGAGGTCTATGTGACCTCCGCCTGCTACGGCATGAATCACCTGGAAAGCGACCAGGCCGACAAACTGGCCACTTTCCTGGGGCTTGGCCCGGAGGTCGCCCAGGCCCTGCAGGTCTTCCCGCACAAGGACTGGGACAAGACCATCCCGACCGACCCGGTGCTCTACCGCTTCTACGAGGCCATCAACGTCTACGGCGACACCATGAAGGCCCTGATCCACGAGAAGTTCGGCGACGGCATCATGAGCGCGATCGACTTCACCATGGACATCGACAAGGTCGAGGACCCCAAGGGCGACCGTGTGAAGATCACCTGGAACGGCAAGTTCCTGCCCTACAAGAGCTGGTAGTCCACCCCTCCGGTCACGCGGCGGCGACCTTGCTTGCCGCGTGATCGCCCCTCATCCACAGGCCGGTCAAGTACGGCCCTCCAGCCGGGAGCGTGTACGGCAAGTCCCTTCTCATAGTAGGCTCTTGCCGATGCGCCTCCGGTCCCCCCTCTTCCGTCTGCTGGCCCTGCTCTCCACGCTGTACGGCGCCGCGCCGGCGATGGCGGGAGATCATGACGGTGCCGAGGTGTACACCATTGGCGTGCTGGCCTTCCGCGATGCCGGCCAGACCGCCGCCCAGTAACAGCCCACCGCCGACTACCTGAGCGCGCAGATCGACTCGGCCGAATTCCGTATCCAGGCCCTGAACTACCCGGAGCTGGATCGGGCCGTCGCCGCGCGCGACATCGATTTCGTCCTGACCAACACCGGACATTACGTACGCCTGGAGGCCGGACAGGGCATTACCCGCCTGGCCACCCTGATCGCCGAGGAACAGGGCCAGCCTATCCGCCAGTTCGGCGGGACCATCCTGGTGCGTGACGACCGCGCGGATCTTCAGTCCCTGGACGACCTGAGAGGCCAGCGACTGCTCGCCGTGGACGCGGACTCCCTGGGCGGCTGGCTGGCGGGCCACGAGGCGCTGCGTAACGCGGGCGTGGAGCCAGAGGACGATCTCGCCGCCCTTGGATTCACCGGCATGCCACACCACCGCGTAATCGAGGGGCTGCTCGCCGGAGACGCCGATGCCGGCATCGTGCGCACCGGCGTACTGGAGGGCCAGCTCCGGGCCGGCACCCTCGCCCCGGGGACACTGCGCGTGCTGGGGGCCCGGGAGACCGCGGACTTCCCGTTCGCCCACTCCACCCGTCTGTATCCGGAATGGCCCTTCTCGCGCCTGGAACACACGCCGGATCCGCTGGCGGAGGCGGTGAGCATCGCCCTGCTGAGCCTGCCGTCCGACCATCCCGCGGTGCGCGCCGGCGGCTACCACGGCTGGTCGGCGCCGTTGTCCTATGCCTCGGTTCACACCCTGCTGGAAGAACTCGGCCGTCCGCCCTACGACCGTCCGGTGGTGGTCGACCTGCGCGCCTACTGGGAGGCCCGACCCGAGGTCCTGCTGGGGTTACTGGCGGGCCTGTTGCTGCTGAGCGGCCTCGCCGCGCTTTATTACCGGCGTCTCACCACCCGGCTGTCGCTGGAGGTCGAGCAGCGCCGGGCGGCCGAGGCCCGACTGCGCACGCACGAGGCCGAACTTGCCTACCAGGCCGGCCACGACCCGCTTACCGGCCTGCCCAACCGCACGCTGCTGCAGGAGTGCCTGCACGATGCCATGCAGCAGGCCCGTGAGGCGAACGGATGCCTGGCCATCCTGTTCGTCGATCTCGACCGCTTCAAGACCGTCAACGACAGCCTGGGTCACCGGGTCGGCGATGACCTGCTGCAAATCCTCGGCGAGCGCCTGAAGACGCGTTTCGAGGCGCGCACCAACGCGCGCATCGGCGGCGACGAGTTCGTTGTGATCATCGAAGACGCGGCCGATCACCGGGAACTCGAGGCGCGCGCCCGCCAGTTGCTGGCGCTGATCGCGGAACCCTTCGCCGTCGGGGGCTGGAGCGACCTCCAGGTGGGCGCAAGCATTGGCATCGCCCTGTATCCCGACGACGCCACCGAGGCCGGCGAACTGATCACCCAGGCCGACGCCGCGATGTACGAGGCCAAGGACGCGGGACGCAATACCTTCCGCTTCTACCGCACCGCCCTAACCGATGCGGCCAGCCAGCGCCTGGAGATCGAGAACCGCCTGCGCCGCGCGCTGGCACAGGGCGAACTGGAGGTGTACTACCAGCCCCAGATCCAGATGACATCCGGCGTGATCACCGGCATCGAGGCCCTGGTACGCTGGCGCGATCCGGAACGAGGTCTGATCGCACCGGATACCTTCATCCCGCTAGCCGAGGAGACCGGGCTGATCGTGGATGTCGGCGCGTTCGTCCTGCGCGAGGCCTGTCGTCAGGTCGTTGACTGGGACCGGGCCGGACTGCCGCCGCTGGAGATCTCGGTCAACCTGTCGGCCCGCCAGGTCGCCGCACCGGGCCTGCTTCACCAGGTCCGACAGGTCCTGCAGGAAACCGGTCTCCCGGCCCGACGCCTGACCCTCGAGCTGACCGAAAGCACGCTGATGGAACAGGCCGAGACGACCCGCGGCACCCTGCAACAGCTCAAGCAACTGGGCGTGGCACTGGCCATCGACGATTTCGGCACGGGCTATTCGTCGCTGGCCTACCTGAAGGAATTCGCCATCGACATCCTGAAGATCGACCAGACCTTTGTGCGCGACCTGCCCGAGGATCGCAGCGACGCCGAACTGGCCGTGACCATCATCGGCATGGCGCACAACCTCGGGCTGGATGTTCTCGCCGAGGGGGTGGAAAACGCCGCGCAACTCGGCTTTCTCGCCACCCAGGGCTGCGATGCCTGGCAGGGCTACCTGTGCAGCCACCCCCTGCCGGCCGATGCCCTCGCCGCACTCGTGCGCCAGCACGAGCCCGAGCCCTTCGCCCGCCGGACCGCACCGCGCAGACGAACATTGCCCCGGCGCCACGCGGGCCCGTAACCCGCCCAAAAAGAAAAAGGCCTGCGAAAGCAGGCCTTTTTCAGGTGTTTGGTGGAGCGGAGGAGGATCGAACTCCCGACCTTCGCATTGCGAACGCGACGCTCTCCCAGCTGAGCTACCGCCCCAAACAGGTCGCGCATTCTAGCAACTCCACCGGGTGGCGGGAAGACCCGTCGGTGCAACTTTCGTCTGCGCATATCGCCCGCGAAATCGCCTTTTCGAGCGACACGTCACGGAAGCCGGGGCTGGACTGGGTCTAGCATTGAGGCATGTCCGTCAGCCACCTCCAGCACCCAGGGAAACACGGATCCATGTACACGCTCGCGTTGGCACCCCAGGTTTTCCGAGACAAGGCGCGGTGCGCAGCCGGTAATGGTTCTACCGGCCCGTTTTTGATGGATGCGGGCCGCAACGCAGGATCGGGGAACCTGGGGTGCCAACCCCGAAGGGGCTCGGCCGCCCGTTGTGACCAAAAACGGGCGCGCGCACGGCGTTGCGGCTCCCTTGTGCAGAATGACTGCACCGCAGTCACCGCGCCTTGTTCGCACGCAAAAGCGACTCGAGCGCGAGCGTGTACATGGATCCGTGTTTCCCTAGGGGTGTCCGGCGTCGGCTCGCACTCCCCCAATCCAGCCGCGGGACGGCCCGCCGCCGGCTGGATATACTACGCCGCATGAGCTTGACCGTTCGCATCCTGGGCGCCAGTGGCGGGATCGGCCCGGGCCGGCGCACCACGTCGATCCTTATCGATGACGATGTCCTGATCGATGCCGGCAGCGGCGTCGGGGACCTGAGCCTGGACGAACTCCGCCGCATTCGCCACGTGTTCCTGACCCACTCGCATCTGGACCACATCGCCTTCCTCCCGATGCTGGCCGACATGGTCTACGGCCCGGATGCCGCACCCATTCATGTGCATGGACTGCCCGCCACGCTGAAGGCCCTGTGCGACCACGTGTTCAACTGGGTGATCTGGCCGGACTTCACCCGACTGCCCCGGCCCGACCAGCCCCTGATCCGGCTGGAGACCGTGCAGCCGGGGCAGACCATCGCGGTGGACCAGCGCGAGATTTGCGTGCTGCCGGCGCGTCACACCGTTCCCGCGGTTGGCTACAGCGTCACCAATCGCGACGGCGCGGCCTTCGCCTTCAGCGGCGACACCACCTCCTCGCATCAGCTCTGGCCGGCTCTCAACGCCCTGCCCAACCTCGACCTGCTGATGATCGAGACCGGTCTCCCGGACGAGATGGAGGGCATGGCCGACTTGGCCAAGCACTACACCCCGCAGCATCTGGGCGAGGATCTGGCCATGCTGGAACACCGCCCGCGTATCGCCATCACCCACCTCAAGCCCGGCCATGAGCAGGCGATCCGCAAGCAACTGGCCCGCTCCCCTCACCACGACGGCATGATCTTCCTGCACGGCGACGAGCGCTTCGTACTCGGCACCTGAAAGCGTGGCCGCCAGCGCGCAGGCCAACGGGCCTCCAAACCTGCACCTTCGGGACCATTCACGATCCGCAGGTTCACATGTCTGTAACATGGCTGTTATCTAATGCCGACCAGGCAATCACGAGACGGGGCCATGGCCACTCGAATTCTGCTGGTGGAGGATGACACCGCCATTCGCGAAATGCTGCAGCTGCCGTTCCAGAAGGCGGGCTACGAGGTACGCGAGGCCGGCGACGTGCGCAGCGCCAAGTCCCTGCTGCTGGAGGACCCGCCGGACCTGATCCTGCTGGACTGGATGCTGCCCGACATCAGCGGCATCGACTGGGCGCGCACCCTGAAGGCAAGCCCGGTCACCAAGGACATCCCGCTGATCATGCTGACCGCGCGCGGCGAAGAGGAAGACCGCGTGCGCGGCCTGGATGTCGGCGCCGACGACTACGTGACCAAGCCGTTCTCGCCGCGCGAGCTGGTCGCGCGCATGAAGGCGGTGCTGCGACGCACCTCGCCCACTACCAGCGAGGAACCGGTCGAGATCGAGGGCCTGCGCCTGGATCCGGTCTCGCACCGCATCACCGGCAATGGCGAACCCATCAGCATGGGCCCCACGGAATACAACCTTCTGCACTTCTTCATGACCCACCAGGACCGCGTGTTCAGCCGCGAACAGCTTCTGGACAAAGTCTGGGGCACCAACGTGTACGTCGAGGAACGCACGGTAGACGTACACATCCGCCGCCTGCGCAAGGCGCTGGCCGACACCGGCCATGATCACCTGGTGCAGACCGTGCGCGGTTCGGGGTACCGTTTCTCGCAACACCCCTGACCTTCGGCGGTCCCCGTGCAGCCCCGCAAGACCTGGCCCGACATCCTCATTACCAGCCTGCTGATCGCGCTGCCGATCCTGGCGCTTGGCTGGGCAACCGGCCAGTTCTGGCCCACGGTGGCCTTCCTGCTGGGCGCGGCCCTGGCCTGGAATATCGCCAACCTGCTGTGGCTGGAGACCTGGCTGCGCCGTGGCGGGCGCGCCGAGCCCCCCGATGTGCGTGGGCTCTGGGGCGTGATCTTCGATCAGCTCTACCGCCGCCGCAAACGCCACGAGAATCGGGTGCATCGGCTGCGCCAGCTCCTGGAACGCTACCGCGACTCGGCCCGCGCGATGCCCGACGCGGTCGTGGTCCTCAACGACGACCTGCGCATCGAGTGGATCAACGATATGGCTTGCCAGCTGCTCGGGCTCGAGTGGCCGCGTGACGAGGGCCAGCGCATCACCCACCTGCTGCGCCACCCGGAATTCCTCACCTTCATGGAACGCGCCCGCGAGTCGCTGGCGCGGGTCACCGTGCCGTCGCCGCTGGATGACGAGCGCCAGCTGGAGATGCGCATGCTCCCCTACGGCGATGCGCAGTACCTCCTCCTGGCGCGCGACACCACTCACCTGCACCGGCTGGAGGTGATGCGCCGCGACTTCATCGCGAATGTCTCGCACGAGCTGCGCACGCCGCTGACCGTGCTCTACGGCGTTACCGAGACACTGGAAGACGCACTGGAGGACCAGCCGGAACTGACCCGCTCGGTGCAGATGCTGCGCGAACAGTCGGAACGCATGAAGCTGCTGGTGGACGACCTGCTACTGCTCTCGCGCCTGGAAACCGGCGAAACCACCGGCCCGCAGGACTGGTTCAACCCGCTACCGATGCTGCAGAAACTGACCGAGGAGGCACGGCTGCTGTCGGGCACGGAGGCCCATCGGATCGTCCTTGACGCCGACCCCACGCTGGAATTCCGGGGGAATTCGGACGAGCTGCGTTCCGCCTGCGCGAACCTGATGTTCAATGCGGTCAAGTACACCCCCGGCGGGACCACAATCACCCTGAAATGGCGAGCCGATCCTGACGGTGCGCGCCTGATCGTCGACGACACCGGCCCCGGCATCGCCAGCCATCACCTCGGTCGGCTGACCGAACGCTTCTACCGGGTCGACGCCGGACGCACTCAGTCCCGCGGCGGCACCGGACTGGGGCTTGCCATCGTCAAGCACGTCCTTGCCCGCCACGACGGCCACCTCGCGATCGAGAGCCAGGTCGGCCAGGGCAGCCGCTTCACCTGCCTGTTCCCTCTGAGCCGCATTCGCCACGCCGAAGCCGCCGACCGGTCCAGCCAGGAAGACCCGGCGGGCGCCTGACGAGCATCCACAAGGTTCACGGTCCCGGGCCATCCGGACCGATTGCCGCGTCGCTGCGCTCCTCGCAATGACCGCTACAGCAACCCGTCATTGCGAGCGCAGCGAAGCAATCTACCGGGCATAGCCCGGGTCTGGCCGGACCCACATCCCCGATCGCCGCGCTGCCGCAGTAGCCCGCCACATGTCACACCGCTGTCATGTTGCCGTCACGCAACTGCAAGCAAGCCTCCCGATAATCCCGCATCAAGGACCGACCGATCGGCTCCGAACAAACCTCAAAGCAAGCACCAGGGAGTACACCCATGCTGTTCAAGCGCACGATTCTCGCCGCCGCCGCGGCCGCCGCCCTCGCCATCACCCCGGCGATGGCCGATGTCGACCCCAACCTGCCGGCCTATCAGGCTGTCAGCGGGATCTCCGGCAACCTGTCCAGCGAAGGCTCGGACACCCTGAACAACCTGATGGCGCTGTGGGCCGAGGAGTTCCAGGACTTCTACCCGAACGTCAACATCCAGATCCAGGGCGCCGGCACCTCCACCGCCCCGCCCGCCCTGACCGAAGGCACCGCAGACTTCGGCCCGATGTCCCGCCAGCCGCGCGACAGCGAGCAGGCCGCGTTCGAAGAGCGTCACGGCTACGAGATGACCCTGGTGCCGGTCGCCATCGACTCCATCGCGGTCTACGTCAACCGTGACAACCCGGTCGAGGGCATGTCCATCGCCGACGTGGACGCCGTGTTCTCCTCCACGCGCCGCTGCGGTGGTGCCGAAGACATCAACCGCTGGGGCCAGCTCGGCCTGGAAGGCTCCTGGGCCAACCGCGACATCACCATCTACGGGCGTAACGCGGTCTCCGGTACCTACGGCTACTTCCGTCAGCACGCCCTGTGTGACGGCGACTTCAAGAACGCCGTGAACGAACAGCCCGGTTCCGCCTCCGTGGTCCAGGGGGTCGCCGAGTCCCTGAACGGCATCGGCTATTCCGGCATCGGCTACCTGACCTCCGGCGTGCGCACTGTGCCGCTGGGCCAGAACCCGGGTGAATACTTCGAGCCGACCGGCGAGAACGCCGCCTCCGGTGACTACCCGCTTTCGCGCTTCCTGTACGTCGCGGTCAACAAGCATCCGGAAGACGGCCTCGCCCCGCGCCAGGCCGAGTTCCTGAAGATGGTGCTGTCCAAGGAAGGCCAGGAAGTGGTCGTGCGTGACGGCTTCGTGCCGCTGCCCGAGACCGTCGCCCAGCGCCAGCGCGAAGCCCTCGGCCTCGAATAAACACTGGCACAGGAGCCTGCCGGCGGGGCTTCACCCCCAAGGCCGCTCCCACCGCGATCATCGGCCACGGCCGAGACCGCACAAGGCCCGGACACCGTCCGGGCCTTTTTTGTGCCGCCAACCCTTCCCATTGGCGTTCAAACGGCTGTCACGTAGCTGTCACCGTTCTGTCACGAACCGCCCGTAGCATGCACGCCATCTCAAGCCTTCCGCCTGCCGACCCTCAGGGGAATCCCGAATGTCCGGACCTCATGCGATCTCCACCCTTGGCCGCTTCCAGCGCTGGCGCCGCGCCAAGGACACCTCGGCGCGCTACCTGATCGGCTTTTTCGGCGTCGCGGTGGTCGGTGCGCTAACCCTGATGTTCGTCTACCTGCTGAGCGAGACGCTGCCCATGTTCCTGGGCGCGGAGCTCGAGGAACAGACCCAGTACAGCGCCCCCGGCGGCGCCGACACGGGGACCGTCCACCTGGCCGTGAACCGGCATCGGGAGATGGCCGTGCGCCTGACCGAGGACCGGCGGGCCATCTTCTTCCGCCCGGAAAGCGGCGAGATCGTGCAGGAACAGTCACTGCCGATCCCCGACGATGCCCGGGTCACCAGTTTCACCGCCGCCGAACCGCGCACCCGACTGGTCGCGATTGGTCTGGACAATGGTCAGGTCCTCGCCATCGAGTACGAGTACAACGAAAGCTTCACGCCCGAAGGCCGCGCCTACGAGCCCGGCCTGGTCTACCCGCTGGGGGACGAGAGCTCGTCCCTGCTGGATGTCGATGGCGAAGGCCAGGCCATCGAGGTCGTCGGCATTCAGCGCGGCTCCAGCGGCGTCCGCGTCGCCGCGGCCACAGCCGATGGCCGCCTGCGCCTGGTGAACTTCGAGGAACGCACCTCGATGATGACCGGCGAGGTCGAAGTTCGCCGCTCCGCCCACGACCTGCCGTCCCTGCTGGATGGCGCCACCCCGTCGCGCATCCTGCTGGACATCACCGGGCGCAACATGCTGGTGGGCGACAACCAGGGCCGACTCCACTTCTACGACATCTCCAGCCCGCGCAATGCCCGGCGTATCGACACCCAGCGGGTGATCGAGGGCGAAGACGCCGAGGTCACCTCGCTGGAGTACCTGCTGGGGACGGTCTCGGTGATCGTCGGCGGGTCGGACGGCTCCGTGACGCAGTACATGCTGGTGCGTGACGCCGACAACGTGAACCGGATTACCCGCGTACGCGAGTTTCCCCGTCACGCGGCGCCGGTGACCAACACCCAACCGGAATATATCCGCAAGGGCTTCGCCACGGCGGATGCCAGTGGCGCCCTGGCCATCCATTACCCCACCTCGCAGCGCACGCTGGTCCAGCACCAGGTGGGCACCACGCCCCTGCACCGGGTCTACATGGACCCGCGCAACCGCCTCCTCGTCGCGATCGACACCGCCGAGACCTGGACCCTGCACCGCCTGTCGAACCCGCACCCGGAGGTCTCGCTCCACGTGCTGTGGCAGAAGGTCTGGTACGAGGGCCGCTCCAGCGGCGACTACGTCTGGCAGTCGTCCTCCGCGACCGACGAGTTCGAACCGAAGTTCTCGCTGGTGCCGCTGACCCTCGGCACGGTCAAGGCCGCCTTCTACGCCATGCTGTTCGCCACCCCGCTGGCGATCATGGGGGCGATCTACAGCGCCTACTTCATGTCCAGTCGCATGCGCAGCCTGACCAAGCCCAGCATCGAGCTGATGGAGGCCCTGCCGACCGTCATCCTCGGCTTCCTCGCCGGGCTCTGGCTGGCCCCGTACATCGAATCCAACCTGCCGGCGGTCGCCAGCATCCTGATCCTGATGCCGCTGATGATGCTGGTGGTCGCCTTCGTCTGGACACGGCTGCTGCCGGAGGGTGTGCGCCGCATGATCCCGGCGGGCTGGGAGGCCGCCGTGCTGATCCCGGTGGTGATCCTGGTGGGCTGGTTCTCCGCGTCGATGAGCCCCCTGATCGAGGTCTGGCTGTTCAACGGCGACGCCCGCCAGTGGCTGACCGACGCCGGATACACCTACGACCAGCGCAACGCCCTGGTCATCGGTATCGCCATGGGCTTCGCAGTGATCCCGACCATCTACTCGATCTCCGAGGACGCGGTCTTCAACGTACCCAAGCACCTGACCCAGGGCTCGCTGGCGCTAGGCGCGACGCCCTGGCAGACGGTGGTTCGCGTGGTGCTGCTGACCGCCAGCCCGGGGATCTTCTCCGCGGTGATGATCGGCTTCGGCCGCGCCGTGGGCGAGACCATGATCGTGCTGATGGCCACCGGCAACTCGCCGGTCGTGAACTTCAACATCTTCGAGGGCATGCGCACGCTCTCCGCCAACATCGCGGTGGAGATGCCCGAGACTGCGGTGGGTGGCACGCACTACCGCATCCTGTTCCTCGCCGCCCTGGTGCTGTTCGCGCTGACCTTCTTCGTGAACACGGTCGCCGAGATCGTGCGCCAGCGCCTGCGCAACAAGTACAGCTCCCTCTAAACCGCATCGACGACAGGCTCCGATCCGATGAATAAATGGTTCAAAACGGGCACCCCCTGGATCTGGCTCAACGCGGGCGCCGTGGCGGTGTCGCTGACGATGGTCTTCGGGCTGATCCTGATGATCGCGGTCAACGGCCTGTCGTTCTTCTGGCCCTCGAATATCATCGAGTTCGAGTACCAGACCACCGAACAGAGCGAGCCCGTTCGGGTGATGGGCGAGCTTTCACGCTCCGAGACCATGACCGCCCAGGCCATGCGCGAGACCGGCTTCGATGTCCCGGAAGGCCAGGAGATCGTGGTCCGCCACCTGATCAAGCGCGGCAACCGCGACCTCGATTCGCGCGACTTCCGCTGGTACATCGAAGACTTCATGTCCGAGTGGGAACGCCCGCGCGATGCCGTGGCCCTGGAGCGCCTGCAGTGGGGCAACTTCTACGGCTACATCCGCGAGTTCCGAGTGGACGACGAGGTGGTGGCCGAGGGCAGCGCGGCCCGCGAGGCCTTCGAGGCGCGCATCCCGGAAACCCGCTCCCTGGTGCAGCAGATCGAGCGCATCGAGCGCATCGAGATCGGCCGTATCAACCACGCGCTGGAACAGGTCCGCCTGGCCGAACGCGGCCTGGAGCGCGACACCACGCTTTCCGACGCGGAACGTTCCGAACGCCATGAGGTCCTGCAGGCCGAGCGCGAGGCACTGGATGCGGAGTACAGCGAGCTTGAGGCCGAGCGCAACCGCCTGCGCCAGGAGGTCGCCCGCTACGCGCTCACCCTGCAGACCGCCGATGGCCAGCGCTCCAGCATCAGCCTGTCCCAGATCGTGAACGCCTGGTGGCCGAACGACATGGGCACCGTGCAGAAGCTCGGCCACTACGTGGTCAACTTCTGGGACTTCATGACCGGCTTCCCGCGCGAGGCGAACACCGAGGGCGGCATCCTGCCGGCGATCTTCGGCACCGTGCTGATGGTGCTGCTGATGTCCATCGTGGTGACCCCGTTCGGCGTGCTGGCCGCCATCTACCTGCGCGAATACGCCAAGCAGGGGCCGCTGGTGCGCACCATCCGCATCTCGGTGAACAACCTCGCCGGGGTCCCCTCCATCGTGTTCGGCGTGTTTGGCCTGGGCTTCTTCGTCTACCTGATCGGCGGCAACATCGACCAGGTCTTCTTCCAGGACGCCCTGCCCTCGCCGACCTTCGGCTCGCCGGCGATCATCTGGGCCTCGCTGACCCTCGCCCTGCTGACCTTGCCCGTGGTGATCGTGTCCACCGAGGAAGGCCTGACCCGCATCGGCAGCAGCATTCGCCATGGCTCGCTGGCCCTCGGGGCCACCAAGGCCGAGACGCTATGGCGGTTGATCGTGCCGCTGTCCGCCCCGGCCATGATGACCGGCCTGATCCTGGCGGTGGCGCGCGCAGCCGGCGAGGTGGCCCCCCTGATGCTGGTTGGCGTGGTCAAGCTGGCGCCCAACCTCCCGGTGGACGGCAACTTCCCGTACCTCCACCTGGACCGCGCCTTCATGCACCTCGGCTACCACATCTACGACGTCGGCTTCAAAAGTCCGAATGTCGAGGCCGGCCGGCCGCTGGTCTACGCGACCGCGCTGGTCCTGGTGCTGCTGATCATCGTGCTCAACCTCACGGCGATCTCCATCCGCAACCACCTGCGCGAAAAGTACCGCGCCGACAGCGACTGAGACGCGCCATGCACAACGTCTCTCTCAGGCACGGTCATTGCGAGGCCCCGCAGGGGCCGCGGCAACCTCGCGACGCAACCCCGACGTTCGCTCCAGTCGCCTGCGGCGTCCGTCACAGAGATCGCCACGGCGCTGCGCGCCTCCCCATGACGCCTGGCTTCTCCCGTCATTGCGAGGGTCCGCAGGACCCGTGGCACAAAAGCGCGAAGCGCGTTGAACGGCCGCAGGCCGGCCCGAAGGGCGAGCGCAGCGAGTTATCTCCCGACGCAACCCCGATGCCTGCCCCGGGCCGCGTCGGCGCCGACCACGCCGATCGCCACGCGCCTGCGGCGCTCGCGATGACGGTGCTTTTCCGGACCGGCGCCGCACGCTTCGCGTCGACGCGATGTGTCGAACCCTATTCCCCATGGAGTACCCGAAATGAGTGACACCCAGACCCACGCCGTGAACGTGGCCCAGAACAACCAGGCCCCGCGCGGCCTGAACCTCGACCGCGAGGACATCTGCCTGACCGCGGAGGACCTCAAGCTCTATTACGGCGAGGACCAGGCACTCAAGGGGATCGACATCCGCATCCCGAAGAACCGCATCACCGCGTTCATCGGACCGTCCGGCTGCGGCAAGTCCACGTTCCTGCGCTGCTTCAACCGCATGAACGACCTGATCGACGCAGCCCGCATCGAGGGCACCATCCGGCTCGACGGCGCGGACATCTACGACAAGACCGTGGACATCCCCGAGCTGCGCCGGCGCGTCGGCATGGTGTTCCAGAAGCCGAACCCGTTCCCCAAGTCGATCTACGAGAACGTGGCCTACGGCCTGCGCCTGCAGGGGGTCAAGAACCGGCGCCGGCTGGACGAGGTAGTCGAGAAATCGCTCAAGCGCGCGGCGCTGTGGGACGAGGTCAAGGATCGCCTGCACGAGAACGCCTTCGGCCTGTCCGGCGGCCAGCAGCAGCGCCTGGTGATCGCCCGCGCCATCGCGATCGACCCCGAGGTTCTGCTGCTGGACGAGCCCTGCTCCGCGCTGGACCCGCTGGCCACGCTGAAGATCGAGGAGCTGATGATCGAGCTGAAGAAGGACTACACGCTGGTCATCGTCACCCACAACATGCAGCAGGCCGCGCGCGTATCCGACTACACCGCCTTCATGTATATGGGCGAGCTGATCGAATACGCTGACACCGACACCCTGTTCACCTCGCCCGCGAAAAAGCAGACCGAGGACTACATCACCGGCCGCTTCGGCTGACGTCGCGACCGCAAGGGGATACCACAATGGACAAGAGCTTCTTCAAACAGCACATCTCGCAGCAGTTCAACGCCGAGCTGGAGGACATCATCAAGCAGGTGATGGCCATGGGCGGCCTGGTCGAACAGCAGCTCGCCGATGCTGTCCACGCGATGGTCGAGGGGGATGTCGAACTCGCCGAAAAGGTGATGACCTCGGACTACCAGATCAACGCCAAGGAGGTCGAGATCGACGAGGAATGCACCCACATCCTCGCGCGGCGCCAGCCCACTGCCTCCGACCTGCGCCTGGTGATCGCGGTGATCAAGACCATCACCGACCTGGAACGCATGGGCGACGAGGCCGAGCGCGTCGGCCGCATGGGCCTGCACCTGCTGGACGCGGACCGCAACAGCGCCCCGATGGCGGACATCGCCAGCATGGGCGAACACGCCCGCGAGATGACGCGCGGCGCTCTCGATGCCTTTGCCCGTATGGATGTTGAACAGGCCGTGCGTGTGGCGCAGCAGGACATCCAGATCGACAGCCTGTACGAGATCATCACCCAAAAGCTGATGAAACAGATGACCGCCTCGCCCGATTCGGTCCCGCGCCTGATGGACATCATCTGGGCCACGCGCTCCCTGGAACGCATCGGCGACCGCGCCCGCAACATCTGCGAATACGTCGTCTACTTCGTCAAGGGCAAGGACGTGCGCCACACCAGCTACGACCAGATGGCCGAAGAGGCCACCGGCGACCGCCACTGAGCCAGGTCCCGTCGCACCCGGGACACGGTCGTTTGCGTCCCGGTCCGGTGCCCGCTTCAATGGGGGCATGCGCATCTACAGCCTCCTCAAGTCGTTCGCGTCCCGCTCCGGGGGGCTTGTCGCTCTGTGCCTGTGCATCCTGAGCGCGATGCCGGCGCTGGCCGCGAGCCCGCTCGGCGCACCCGAAGCGGCGCCCGCGGGAGAACCCTCGGCCGCCGTACTCGAGCTGCTAGAGCGCGACGAACGCCCCGCCGGCGTGGTCTTCGAGATCATCGAGAATGACCGCGCGGCACTCGCCGCGCTGCTTCCCGAGATCCGCGCGAACATCGCCCGGCTGCGCGAAGACGACCCGGATTTCCCGGTGGCCATCGTCGCCCACGGCGCGGAGCAGTTCACCCTCACCCGCGGCGAGGCCGGCCAGCACCCCGGCCTGCACGCCGAGGTCGAGGCACTGGTGCGCGACGAAGACGTAAGCGTCGCCGTCTGTGGCACCTTCGCAGACTGGCGCGGCATCGAGGCCGACGCCTTCGCCGACTTCGTGGAGGTCGCCGATCTGGCCCCGGATCGCCTCGACGACTACCGCGCGCTCGGCTTCGAGATCATCCGCCTGCGCCCCTCCCTGCTCGACGCCCCCGAACAGGACCCCTGGCAGTTCGACTTCGGCACCCCCTGACCTGCCGCTTGCAAGACCTTTTTCACCACGAAGGGCACGAAGGCACGAAGAAGGGCCAGGTCAAAGTCAAAGGCAGTTCACAGGAAGGCTGGAAGATGCGAAGGATGGATCGGCCAGAACCGGCCGGAACCCGGCAAACGCACCGGGCAACCCCCTGTGGGAGCGGGCTTGCCCGCGAAGCCCCCGCCCGCGCCCACTCAGCCACCGGCCTTCAAAACGAGGGTGTACAAGGAACTGTGTAAGTGGTCATTTAGCAGACCTGAGCAAGGAGTATGCGATGACCGATTCGAAGACGATTCCCGATGCTTTGCTG
>NZ_AUDT01000012.1:0-135784 GCF_000425605.1 Thioalkalivibrio sp. ALE17 | reverse complement strand
TGTGGAGTCTCACAAGGTTGTCCTCAGGTAGACCGAGGACGCTGATGGGTGGCTGCTTGTTCAGGCTACCGTGTGGGCGGTGCCAGTTGTAGTCGTGGATCCATCGGGGCAGATGGCGTTTGCGCTCCTCTGACGTGGCGTAGGTGAAGGCGTAGGCCCACTCGCGCAGGGCGGTCTGGATAAAGCGCTCGGCCTTGCCATTGGTTCGCGGCGTGTAGGGCCGGGTGCGGCGATGGCGGATGCCCAGTCGGCGGCAGGCCTGGCTGAACGCCCGGGCGTGGTAGCAGGGTCCGTTGTCGGTCAGGACCCGTCGGATGGTGATCCCCAGGGTGGCGTAGTAGCGCACGGCCGCCTCCAGGTGCGCGATCGCATCTCGGGCCCGCTCGGCGGGATGGATCTCGCTGTAGGCGATGCGCGAGCGGTCGTCGATGGCCACATGCACGTACTCGTAGCCCGCGCCGATGGAGTCCTTGGCGCGAACCCCGGTCACGCGGTGGCCCGGGTGACGGAAGCGCGCCAGCTTCTTGATATCGAGGTGGAGCAGATCGCCGGGGTGTTCGTGCTCGTAGCGCCGAGGCGGTTCGACCGGCTCCAGCGCGCTCAGGCGGTTCAGGCCCTCGCGCCGCAGGATGCGGCTGACGCTGGCCCTCGAGATCCCCGTGAAGGCGGCGATCCGATCCATAGTCCAGCGCTGCCGCCGCAAGGCGACCACCTGGCGCTGGATCCGTCGCGGGGTTCGCCGCGGTTGGCTCCGCGGCCGGGACGAGCGGTCCGCAAGACCCGAACGGCCCGCCTCCAGGAACCGCTGGACCCAGCGCTGCACGGTCTTCGGATCCACGTCAAAGGCGCGGGCCGCTGCACGAAGGCTCAGGCCGTGATCCACGACCAGACGAGCCATCCGCTCTCGACCGCGGGGGCCCATTAAGGCATTTTGATGAAGGTTCACGGGGCGTCCTCCTTTGGAATGGCTAGGTCCGCAAACTCAGCATCCTTCGGAGTCGTCCCGTGGACAACCTATTGAGAGATCACAGCTAGACCCGGGGTCGTCGTCTTCAGGCGCTGGCATGGCGGCCTCCTGCTGGGTGTTCATGGGTGTGATCCATATCCGTTACGCGCACAGCAATGCACGCACCGGCCCGGTATCCGGGCAGAGGCAGGACAAATCGAATGGCATGGGAGCCCAACCGCCGCGCACACGGGCGGGCGCAGGGACAGGCTTCGGGGCTGGGGAGGCGCCCGCGAGGGGCGTTAGGGGAAAGGCGTTCTGTCACCCCCGGAGTCACGCATATCGCTGACACCGGGGAGACACCACCGCATTACCGGGTGGCGGGACCCCGCTGGCAACGATATGCACGCTCGTACCGGCCACCGGCCCGACGTTCATGCATCCATCGACAACAGTCCATTGACAGACCTCTGCTACTCAAGGTGGGCGAGATTGTAATTGCGCATATTCAATGGCGCAACCCGGAAAAGTAAAATTCTAGCCAGTCTTTTGTTCAAACCGCTGGATCAGCGCTTTCAGCTCGGCGGCCTCGGCCTGCATGCGGGCGCTGGCGTCGCGCGCGTGCACCGAGACCGATCCGGTTTCGCTGGCCACATCACGGATGGAGGTGACGTTGCGGTTGATCTCCTCGGAGACCGCGCTTTGTTCCTCGACGGCCGTGGCGATCTGGGTATTCATCTCGGTGATCTGGGCCACGGCCTCGCGGATCGTGGTCAGCGAGTCGCCCGCCGCCTGCGCCTTTTCCACCCCGTCGGCGGCCTGCTCCTGACTGGCCCGCATCGCGGACATCGCCTCGCGCGCGCCACTTTGCAGGGTCTCGATCATGTTGCGGATGGTCACGGTGGACTCGTCGGTGCGCTGCGACAGCGAGCGCACCTCGTCGGCCACCACCGCGAAACCGCGGCCGTGCTCGCCGGCGCGCGCGGCCTCGATCGCGGCATTCAGCGCCAGCAGGTTGGTCTGCTCGGCGATCTCGCGGATCACGCTCAGGATCTTGTCGATCTCCTCGGTGCTGGCCTCGAGCTTGCCCAGCTTCTCGGCGGTGGATTCCACCTCCGCCGCCATGCGATTGATCACGGACACTGTACCGTTCACGACATCCTGCCCGGCGCCGGTCTCCTTCTCGGCGTTGTTGGCGGCCTCGGCCGCGCGCGCGGAATTGCTCGCCATCTCCTGGATGGTCGAGGTCATCTCGTTCATCGCGGTGGCGACCTGGTCGATCTCGTTTTGCTGGCGCTCCACGCCGGAGGCGGTCTGCTCCACGCTGCTGGCCATGGCATGGGCATCGTCGTTCACCGCGTCGGCCTTGTCCTCGATCCGGCCCAGCACGGTGCGCAGCTTCGCCTCGCCGAAATGCTGTACCAGCTCCAGCGAGGCGCTGTCGTCTCGGCGCCCGGTGTAGATCGCCTCCATCACCGGGTTGTCGAACTGCTCCCGGGCGCGGTTGACGGCCTGGCGGATGCCCGATGTGAACGCCAGCGACGCGATACCACCGGCGGCAAAGATCATTACCAGCAGGCCCGCCTGCACCAGTGGCGAGGACGCCAGAAACACCACCGCCAGCGCCAGCAGGAAGCCGACGATCCAGGTCCCGGCGAGGCGGCAGGTGAGGCCGTGGTACCAGCGCCGAGCGAAGCTCCGGCCCCGGTTGATCGCGGCATACACCTTCTCCGCACGGGCGACATGCTCGCGCTCGGGGATCGCGCGCACCGACTCGTAGCCGGTCTTGCGACCGTGCTCGTAGGCGGGGGTCACGAAGGCGTCCACCCAGTAGTGATCCCCGTTCTTGCGGCGGTTCTTGACGACGCCCATCCAGGCGCGGTCGGCCTTCAGGGTCTCCCACATGTTCGCGTAGGCGGCCTCGGGCATATCCGGGTGGCGGACGATGTTGTGGGCGGCCCCCTCCAGCTCCTCGCAGTCGAACCCGCTGACCTCGACGAAATCATTGTTGGCATAGCGGATACGCCCCTTCTCGTCGGTGGCGGAAATCAGCTCGCCGTGCTGATCAATCGAATACTCCGTCTGGGTGACGGGGAGGTTCTTGCGCATGTCGTACGTCCTTTTGTTTGTTCCACGGGCTCCGGGCCCGTGGGATCAGCCATACGCCGTGGCCAACCCCTCTCGAATGCTGCGGATTATGATCGCCTATATACGACCCTGTACATGTATCGACCACCCCGCGAAAGACTTGAGCCACCGACCCGGCCCAGGGAAGCGCTCAGTGTTTCCCTCAGGAGCCGACAGGACGCGCGGCCGCCGCCAGCACGCGGCGAAACCCCTCGAAGGCCACCGGGGTCAGATCCAGATCCCGCGCGCGCCGGTCGGCATAGACCATGCCCAGCACGCGGTCGCCGTCGCACAGCCGGGCGACCAGACAGTCCACCCCGCCGGTCAGGCGGCGGACAGCCGCGGGCATCTCGTCATGGATGCGTCGGCGATCCCACCACTGGGCGGCGTCCTCCTCCAGGACCCGGCCCAGCGGTCCGAGCGCGGACCGATTGATCACGAAGTGGCTGAACTCCGGTTCGTGCAGGGTCCCGACCAGATGCTCGGCGCGCAGACTCTCCCCATCGCGGGACAGACGGGCGAATACCACCCGGTTCAACCCCACGCCGAACTGCATCACTCGCAGCATCCGGCGTATCCGGGCCTCGCGATTCGTTTCCTGTTCGAGGGCGTGGAGCCCGGTCTCCAGCAGGTCGGCCCGCGGCATCAGGGCCAGGCGCGGACGATAGCGCTCGCCCAGCCAGACGCGACCGGGGGTCTGCGGGTCCAGCGGCGGCCGCTGATAGACGGCGACATCCTCGTTGAAACGCTCGATGACCGCGCCCACGCGGTCCGCGGCTTCCTTGTCCGTCAGCCCCATCAAACCGGCCAGCAGTCCAAGGTCGCGATCGCCCCGCGCGGTGTCCATGCCGCGGAAGACCTGCCAGGCCACGGCGCTCGCGACCATAACCTCATAGGCCCGGTGATGGGCCGCGTTGACCGCACGCAGCGTGCCCTGTACCAGTTCCGGCAGGGCCATCTGCTCCGCCATGGCGCGCGACAGGTCGTCCGTCGCATACCCCAGCGCGGCGTAGCTGGCCTCGTCCGGCAGGGCGCTGAGCTCCAGCATCTCCAGCAGCCGATCCAGGCGCGGCTCGCCCTCGACCAGCAGCGCCAGCAGGCCCAGCTGGTTCAGCAGGGCCGCCAGCGCCACCTCGCCCGGCTCGGTGTCGTGGCGCTTGTGCGCAATCTCGCCTGCGATCATTGCCGCCAGCCGCGACTGCGCCGCCAGCTCGCGATAGGCCTGGGGTCTTGTGACCACATCCGCGACGCGCGGGGCCTCGGCCGCCTCCCGGTGCACGTTCTCCAGGCCCAGCATGGAAATCGCGTCGCCCACCGAGTGCACCTCCTGGCGCAGACCGCGACGCGAGGCGTTGGCCCGCCGCACCAGGCGCAGGCTCAGGCCGGGATCGCGCTCGGCGTAGCGCGCCAGTTCGCGCAGGGACCGATTCACCAGGGCATCCGGGTCCGCAAACACCGCATCGCTGGCTTCGAGAATCGGCCATTCCAGCGCCGCCAGGCGCGCGGCCTCTTCCATGTAGGGCGCGTCCTTGTCCAGGGACATGCTGTACCTCGCGCAGGGGAGTCGTTATCGTAAAGCCCGTCAACTATAGCAACGCATGCGGGCGGATACCCTGTCCGACATGGCGCTTCAGAAATGTGGGGTCGCGGTCCGTGAAGTATTTTCTGGGTATCGTCATCGTTTTTTCTTCGGTCTTCGGTGGATACTACTTTCATGGCGGCGACCTCCGGGTCATGTGGCAACCCTACGAGTACTGGATCATCGGGGGCGCGGCGCTCGGGGCATTTCTGATCGCCAACCCGCCCCGCGTCGTCTTCACCGTCTTCAAGTCCATCCCCAGCCTGATGAAGGGCAGCAAGTACAAGTCGGACGACTATCTCGACCTGCTGGCCATGATGTACAAGCTGTTCACCAAGGCCCGCAAAGAGGGCCTGATGGCGGTGGAAGCCGACATCGAGGAGCCGGAAGAAAGCGAGGTCTTCAAGGCCCATCCCCGGATCCTGCAGGATCACCACGCGATGGAGTTCATCACCGACTACATGCGCCTGATCATCTCCGGCAGCATGAACCCGCATGAGCTCGATGCCCTGATGGACCTGGACCTCGAGACCCACCACGAGGAATCGCACCAACCGGCCCACGCGGTTCACCGTGTGGCGGAGGCCCTCCCCGGCTTCGGTATCGTGGCGGCGGTCCTGGGCATCGTAATGACAATGGGCAAACTCGACGGGTCCATCGCGGAAATCGGCTCAAGCGTGGCGGCTGCCCTGGTCGGCTCGTTCCTCGGGATTCTGCTGGCCTACGGCTTTGCCGGGCCGACCTCGACCGCCCTCGAGTCCCGTGCCCAGGAGGAGGCCAAGTTCCTGCAGTGCATCAAGGCCTGCATTCTCGCCAATGTCCAGGGCTACAGCCCCCAGGTCGCGGTGGAGTTCGGCCGCAAGACCATGGAAAGCGCGATGCGCCCGAGCTTCTCCGAACTGGAAGAGTACGTGAAGGGGGCCTGAAGGCCACCGGATCACTACCATGGGAGTCGAAGACAAGACCCAGCCGATCATCGTCAAGAAGAAGGTGGTCCAGGGCGGCCACCACGGCGGCGCGTGGAAGATCGCCTTTGCCGACTTCACGCTCGCGATGATGGGCTTCTTCCTGGTGATGTGGCTGCTCGTTGCGCTGGACGACGACCAGCGCGCCGGGATCTCCGAGTACTTCCAGAACCCCTCCGCCTTCGTGGGCGAAGCCGCTGCGCCGGGCCAGGCGCCCGGCGACGGAACCGGCGTGGACCCATCAATCATCGACTTCGAGGGTATGCCGGAGCTCATCCAGGACCCGGAGGCCATGGAGGCCCCGACAGGGATCGATGAAGAAACCCTCGACGAGCTGGCCGAGGCGCGCGACCGCGAGGCCCTGGAGACCCTGCAGGAGGCGCTGGAGGAGGCCCTGGACCAGAGCCAGGCGCTGGAGCCCTTCAAGGACCAGCTGCTGCTGGACCTCACCCCCGAGGGCCTGCGCATCCAGATCATCGATCGCGAGAACCGCCCGATGTTCGACAGCGCCAGCGCCCGTCCGCTGGATCACGCGGACGCGATCCTGCGCGAGCTGGCCGGCTTGATCAATCAGGTCCCCAACCGCGTCTCGATCACCGGCCACACCGACGCCCGCCCGCTGCTGCGTCCGGACTACACCAACTGGGAGCTCTCGGCCGATCGCGCCAACGCCGCCCGCCGCGCGCTGGTCGCCGGCGGCACCGAGTCCGACCAGATCGCCCGCGTCGTGGGGCTGGCCGCCAGCGTACCCTTTAACCGCGAAGACCCAGAAGCCGCGATCAACCGGCGGATCACCCTGATCGTGCTGAACCAGGAGGCGGAAGAGGCGATGTACCGCAGCCTCGAGAGCGAAGGGAGCGGCCCAGAGGCGCTCCAAGACGACCCGGAGGCCTCCGGCGACGGAGCTGGCTAGCATGCAGCGGCACCACGACATCCCGCTCAACCTGATCACCGGGTTTCTCGGCGTCGGCAAGACCACCGCCATCCGCCACCTGCTCGCGCAGCGCCCGGAGGGCGAACACTGGGCCGTGCTGGTCAACGAGTTCGGCGAGATCGGGGTGGACGGCGGCCTGCTGGCCGATACCGGCGTGGCGCTGGAGGAGATCCCCGGCGGCTGCCTGTGCTGTGTCTCCGCCCAGATGTTCACCGTCGGGCTCAACCGGCTGATCCGCAGCCAGCGCCCCGACCGCATCCTGATCGAACCCACCGGACTCGGCCACCCGGCCCAGATCATCCGCACCCTGACCGAGCCGCCCTACGCCGGCGTACTGGACCTGCGCGCCACCGTCACCCTGATGGATGCCCGCCACCTGGCCTCGCCGCGCCACCGGGAGCACGCGAACTGGCGCGACCAGATCGCCCTGGCCGACGTGCTGCTGGCCAACAAGGCCGACCTCTACAGCGAGGCGGACCGCGAGGCGTTGCAGGCCTTCGTCGCGGCGATGCCGCCACCACGCCCGCTGGTCGTGGAGACCACGCAGGGCCGGATCGAACGCGACTGGCTGGACCGCCCGCGACTGGATCGGGGCGGCGCCCTGTTCCCGGAGGCCCGCGACTTTCTCGCGTCCACGAGCGCGGATGCGCACGCCGACCACGACCACGACCACGACCACGACCACGACCACGACCACGACCACGACCACGACCACGACCACGACCACCGGCATGATGACACCGCCCATGCAGCCGACGAGTGGGTCACCATCGACACCCGCGGTGACGGCTACATCGGCCGCAGCTGGCTGCTGCCCGAGGGACAGCTCATCGACCATGCCGCCCTCGCGGGCCTGGTCGCGGATTTCACCGGTGATCGACTGAAAGGCCTGGTCGAGACCGACCGCGGCTGGCACCGCCTTAACCGGGTGGACGGCCACGGCGCCCTGGAACCGATGACCGCCCCGGCGGCCCGGCTGCGCCCTCGCATCGAGGCCATCCTGCCGGAATCCGCGACCGCCACGCTGGACGACCTCGCCCGCCGCCTCGAAACCGCCGTCACGCCAAGTCGCTGATCGGTACCCGCTGGCCGCGCCCCGCCGCCTACAGACGTGGCAGCAGCCAGGCGGGTTCGAGGAAGAACAGGGCGGTAACCGCAGCACCGATCAGGGTCACCACCTGGCGGTAGCCCGACTCGGGCAGCCGGCGCACCAGGATGATCCCGATACGCGCGCCCAGGATCGCGCCCGCCCCGACCGCCAGCAGCCCGGTCGCCACCACCTGCCCGCCCGCGATGTAGACGGCCACCGCCATCAGCGTCAGCACCGAGGACAGAACATTCTTCAGGGCATTGGCCCGCGCCAGATCCGCGATGCCCTGGCCCCGCAGGATCGCCAGCAGCAGGATGCCGACGCCGCCGTTGAAATAACCCCCATAGGCACAGCCCAGCCCCGCCCCCAGGGCGCGCAGCGGCCCCGGATGCGGCCGCGCGGCCAGACGCCGCAGCCAGGGTCCCAGCGCAAACAGCAAGGTCGCGACCAGCAGCAGCCAGGGGATCAGGACACGGAAAGCGGCGTCTCCGGTCAGCAGCAAGGCGCTCGCGCCAACGGCCCCGCCGAGCACGCCCGCCAGCAGCAGCCCCCCGGCCAGCCGCGGGCCGAGGTCGCGCCAGGCGGCGCGCAGCCCGTGCCGATCCGCCAGCACGCTGGCCAGATAGCCGGGCAACAGGGCCGCCGTCCCGGTGGCATTGGCGGCCACCGGCGGGACGCCCACACTCATCAGCGCCGGGAGGGTCAGGAAGCTGCCACCGCCGGCCACGGCATTCAGCAACCCGGCGAAAAAGCCGGCGGCCAGGAGCAGCAGCGCAACACCGGAGGGCGCGAGATCCATGCCGGGCGGGCGGAGGCGCGGCTCAGATCACCCGGCGGTCGCTGAACTCGGCGCGATAGAACCACTCGTTGCCCGGCAGCGAGTTGGGGTTGGGGAACACGATAAACCCGGGTTCCGGCGCCCGCACCTCGGTCCCGTCGGCGCGCACGCCGATCAGGTCACCCGCCTCCAGCGGGTCGAAGCTCTTCCACTCGCGCGCAAACCGATCCTCGGGGTGATCCCGGTCGATCACCTCGACCAGACGCAGGACCTCCGGGTCAGCCTGCCCCGGCGTGGCCGGCGCCGGCAGCATGCCCAGATGCGCCAGGGTGTTGATGATCGCGTTGTAGGCCACCACCGGGGCCTGCGGGTCATCGTGCTGCCCGCACTCCAGGGTCACGCCGTAGCCGCCCTGGCTGCGCATGTACTCGGTGGTTCCGATCCCGTAACTGGGATCGGTGCTCAGGATCTGCGCCCGGTGGCTGGCGTTCGGGTTCTTCATCCGCGCCGCCACGCCCCGGGCATAGGTATCCAGCCAGCCCTCGACCATGCGCCGCGGCCCCAGGCAGGCCGCCAGCGCCTCCTCCTCGCGCGCCTGCGCGAAGCCCTCCAGCGAGCCTTCGTTATTGCGCGGGCCGAGCATGATGAACGGCTGCCCGCCAGTGTGGAACGAGTGCAGGTCCAGCAGCACGTCGTGCGCCGCCAGCAGCGGACACAGCACGTTGGCGATGCGGTCCTCGAAATCCTGCGGATCCTCGGTCACCCGCAGGTTGCGGTTCAGGTTGCGCTCGCCCATGCGCTGCCCGAGGTCATAGGCCAGCGGATTGGTGCGCGGCACCAGCGTCAGGCTGCCACGCAGCAGATCCCGCTCGCGCGCCTCCAGCTCGGCATGAACCCGCTCGGCGGCCTGGGTGCCGCAGGTCTCGTTGCCATGCACCGCGCCCAGTACGATCAGGCGCGGCCCCGGCTCCAGCCCGTGAAAGGTGATCGAACGCAGCGCAGTGGGACGGGAGGGATCGGCCATCGGGGAAACTCCGGGCAAGGGGTAACGGATATCCTGCGGCGCAAAGGCTACCGGAGCCATCCGTCCGGCGCCACGGGAAGGCCGTCAGTCCACCGGCAGCGCACCATGCTCGGTCATCCAGCCCTGCAGCACGTCGAGTTCCAGCGGCTGGCTGTAGAGGTATCCCTGCCCCAGGGCGCAACCGCGTTCGCGCAGGAAGGCGGCCTGCTCGGCGGTCTCCACGCCCTCGGCGATGACCTGCATGTTCAGGTTGCGCCCCATGGCGATGATGGTCGCGGCGATCTCGCGATCGGCGCTCTCGCTGGCGACCCCGTCGACAAAGCTGCGGTCGATCTTCAGCACGTCCAGCGGATACGTCCGCAGCGCGGCCAGCGAGGAATACCCGGTGCCGAAGTCGTCGATGGCCAGGCGCACGCCCAGCTCCTTCAATGCCGCCAGCCGGGCGATCGCCTGCTCGCCCTGCTGCATGATCGCGGTCTCGGTGATCTCCAGTTCCAGCTGCGCGGCGGGGAAGCCGGTCAGCGCCAGGATCTCCGCCACCCGGTTCACGAAATCGCCGCGCTGCAACTGCACCGGCGACAGATTCACCGCGAGACTGAAATCCCCGGCCCCCAGATCCAGAAGACGCTTGCCGGCGTCGCAGGCCTCGCGCAAAACCCACTCGCCCAGCGCGACGATCAGGCCGGTGTCCTCGGCGATCGGGATGAACCGGTCCGGCGGGATCATCGGCCCGTCCTCCGGCTGCCAGCGCAGCAGCGCCTCCATGCCGAAGGGCTGTCCATCCTCCAGGCGGACTTGCGGCTGGAAGTGCAGGCGAAGCTCGCCGTTCTCGGTCTCCAGGGCCTTCCGCAGGCGGTTCTCGAGTTCCAGGCGTTCGTCCGCCGCGCGGGTCAGGGCCTGGGTGTAGACGCTCCAGGTCTGGCGCCCGGAAGCCTTGGCCTGGTACATGGCCGCATCGGCATGCTGGATCAGTTCCGTCACCGAGGCGCCATGCTCGGGGTAGAGACTGATACCAATGCTAGCGTTCAGGTACACCGAGCGGCCGTCGTCCAGGACCAGCGGGCGCTCCAGGCTGGCCAGCAGGTCGCGGGCACAACGGGCCACGGTCTCGTCACTGGCCGGATTCTCCGCCACGATGAGGAACTCGTCGCCCCCCAGACGGCCCAGTGCATGGGAGGGCCCCACCGCCTCGCGCAGCCGCCGCGCGACCTCCACCAGCACCCGGTCGCCGACCGGGTGGCCCATGGAGTCGTTGACGTTCTTGAAGCGGTCGAGATCCAGATTCAGCACCGCGACGCGATAGCCGTGGGCCCGGGCGCGTTCCAGCGCCTGGTCCAGGTTTACCTGCAGCTGCGTACGGTTGGGCAGATCGGTCAGCGCATCATGCCGGGCCAGGTGCTGGAGCTCTTCCTCCGAGCGGCGCAAGTCCGACATATCCGTCAGCACCCCGGCGTAGTGCAGGGCCTGGCCCTGCTCGTCGTAGACGGTATTGAGGCTCAGCCATTGCGGCGCCACCTCGCTGTTGCGCCGGCGGTTCCAGATCTCGCCCTGCCAGTGCCCCTCATGATGGAGAGCGTCCCACATGCGCTGGAAGAACGCCGCATCGTGACGCCCGGACTGCAGGAAACTCGGGTTGCGCCCCAGCGCCTCCGCCTCGGAAAAGCCGGTGATATCGACGAAGGCCGGGTTCACCGCAATGATCCGCGGGGTCAGGTCGGTGATGATGATCCCGTCCCGGGTACTCTCGAAGACCGCCGCCATGCGCCGCAGGCCCAGCAAGGCCTGACGCCGTTCCAGCGCGGCGCCCAGACTGGACGCAACGATGCGCGCCAGACTCTGGTCCGCCGCGGTCCAGCGTTGCGCGCGCCGCACCCGATCGAGGGCCAGGAAGCCGCGGTATTCGCCCTCCACGTACAGCGGGACCAGCAGGGCCGCCTGGCTTTGCGCGGCCTCCAGGATCTCGCGTTCCGCATCCGGCAGCTCCCGGGTCAGCACCTCGACCGCACCACCGCCCTGCAGGATCTCGTGCCAGCGCGGCAGGACCGATTCCAGACTCAGGTTGCGCAGCGGCGGCGGCCGCACTACCTGATCAGTGTCCGTGCGCACCCAGTAGTAGCGATGGATATCCAGGGCCTCGCGCACCGCATGGTCCAGCTCGGCCACCCGCACGTAGGCCCGATCGGCATGCGCCTCCTGCCCCAGTTCGGCCAGCAACCGGTGGATTACGCTCGCGGGGTTGTCCTCGCGCAGCAGCTCCACGGTCAGCTCGGCCGCCGTGCGCAGCGCCCGCTCGCGTTCGCCCAGCGCCTGCGACACGCGCAGCTTCTGGGCCGCCAGCCCGGCGATCTGGGTGAACTCGTCGATCAGCACGCGCTCGCCGGCATACGGTCCGCGCGCTGCCGCCACGTAGATCCCCAGCGTACCCAGGACGCTGCCATCGGCATCGCGGAAGGGGAATGACCAGCAGGCCCGGAACCCCGCGCCATGCGCGAGATCGCAGAACCCGACCCAGTTGGGGTGGGCGCTACAGTCCTCGATGATCACCGGCTCGCCGCTCCAGGCGGCCTCGCCGCAGGAACCCTGGCCCTGTTCGGCACGGATACGGCGGGTGGCGCTGCGCAACGGATCCGGCACGCGCGGAGCCGCCACACCGTGCAGCTCCCGGGTGTCGCCATCCAGCAGCATGATGCAACCGTGCAGCCCCGGCGCCAGCGCCTCCAGACCCTTGACCACATCCTCCAGCAGGCGCGGGTCGCGCTCGCCGGTGGCCAGACGCCCGAGCACACTCGCACGGACCTCCTGGATCCGCTGGTCCAGAACCCGCCGGGTCACGTCCACCAGACTGCCGGACAGTCCGGTCGGCCGCCCCTCGGCATCCAGGTTGGCCTGACCCCGCAGTTCCAGCCAGCAAAGGGAACCATCCGCCGCGCGCAGGCGGATCTCCGTCTCCAGCCGCCCGTCGTCGGACTCCGCCGCACGCGCCAGCAGCCGCGCCGCCATCGCGCGATCCTCCAGCGGCATGAAGGACAGCATCTCTTCGCCGATCGCGGACTCCACCGCATGACCGGTGATCGCCGTCCAGGCGGGATTCAGGAAGCGCCAGCAACCGGCGGCATCGGTCTCGAAGACGATGTCGCCGGCGCGCTCGATCACCTCGCGGTACCGGCGCTCGGAGGCTGCCAGGGCGGCCTGTTCCCGGCGCAGGCGGGCGCGCGCATGGACCTGGTCCAGCAGTACCGGGAGCATCTTCAGATACCCCTCGCGCTTGACCGCGTAGTCGTCCACGCCCATGCGCAGGGCACGGGCCGCCAGGTCCTCGGTGCCCTGCCCGGTCACCAGGATCGTCGGCAGATCCAGCCCGCGTTCCTCGCGCACCAGCCGTGCCAGTTCCAGGCCGTCGACCCCCGGCAGGCGGTAGTCCACCAGCAGCAGGTCGAAGCCGACAGCGCCGGTTGCATCCGGCGTCAGCGCCGCCAGGGCCTCCTCCGCGGTGTGCACCGTCTCCAGCTGGATGTGGGGGGCGGTATGCGCGAGCTCGCGGCGCGTCAGCCCCACATCGAAGGCATTATGCTCGGCATACAGCACCCGCAGCGGCTCGTGCCCGTTGGCCACGCTCAGTTCCCGGCGAGCACGGGCATCGACCACGCGCGCCGGCAGACGCTCCAGGTAGTCATCGGACTTGGTCAGGTAGTCGTCGGCACCGGCCCGGAAAGCCGCGACCACGGTCTCCTGTTCGCCGTGGCCCGTCAGCACCAGCACCGCCTCGTCGCGCCCGGCGGCCTGCAGCTCGCCGATCAGTTCGAGGCCGCTCCCGTCCGGCAGGCGCAAGTCCTCCACCACACAGTCGAATCCCGCAGCGCCGGCCAGCGCGCCCCGGGCCTCGGCCAGCGACGCCGCCAGGTGCACCTCGGCACCCGGCACCTCGCGCTCCAGCACCCGGCGCTGCAGATCGGCATCCGCCGGGTTGTCTTCCACGAGCAGGATTCGCATCAGGTCTCTTTCGGGGGCAGCCGCAGGTTCAACTCGGCGGGTGATTGAGCAGGCACCAGTACAGCTCCACCTGCTCGGCGACATCGACAAACTTGGCGAAGTCCACCGGCTTGACGATGTAGGAATTGGCCCCGCAGTCGTAGGCGGTCGCGATGTCGCGATCCTCGCTGGAGGAGGTCAGCATGACCACCGGAATGCGGCGGAAACGCTCGTGTTCGCGGATCCGGCGCAGCACCTCCAGCCCGTCCACCTTGGGCAGCTTGATATCCAGCAGGATCACCGCCGGCAGCGCCAGTTCGCCCCGCTCCCAGCACTCGAGGAACGCCAGGGCCTCCACTCCATCGCGCGCGATCTCCAGGGGGTTGGTGAGGTTGCGCCGCTCGAAGGCGCGCCGCATCAGGTCGATATCCACCGGGTTGTCCTCGACCACCAGGATGGACGGTTGACGCGCGGCCGTGCTCATCGCGGGAACTCCACGTGGAAGCGGGCGCCCACGCCCGGCGTACCCTCGGCGCGGATCTCCCCGCCCAGGCGGTTGACCGCTCGCCGCACGAGTGCAAGGCCGACGCCGGTTCCCGGGTAGGCCTCGGCGCGGTTCAGGCGCTGGAAGATATCGAAGATGCGATCCTGAAACGCCATGTCAAAGCCGATCCCGTTATCCTGTACCGAGATCCCGAGTGTAGCGCTACGGGATTCGGCCTGCACCGTCACCTGCGGTGTCTCGCGCTCGGCACTGAACTTGAAGGCATTTTCCAGCAGATTGCGCAGGATCAGCGCAACGCCATCGGGGTCGCTCTGGAGCACCAGATCGGGATCGATCTCCAGGGTCACCTCGGCGCGGCTGCGCAGCTTCGGGTCCACCGACTCGAGCACCTCCTCCACCAGCGCGCGCACATGGACCTCGCGTTCCTCCAGCGGCCGGCGCTCCATACGTGAATAGGCCAGCAGGTCGGAGATCAACTCGTTCATCTGCGCCACGCCCTGGCGGATGTTGCGCACGAACGTTTGCCCCTCGCCCTCCAGCTGCTCGCCGTAGTCCGCCTCCAGCAGCTGGCTGTAGCCCTCGATCCCGCGCAGCGGGGCCTTCAGGTCGTGCGACACCGCGTAGGAGAACGATTCCAGTTCCTGGTTCAGGGCCTGCAGAGCCGCGGTGCGCTCCGTCACCCGCTGCTCCAGGGTGGCATTGAGGTCGCGCAGTTCCAGTTCCTGGCGCTTGAGCTCGGTTACCTCCAGCACCGTGCCCTGCACGTAGTGCATGCCGTCGGCGCGCTCGAGCGGGGCCTCCATGGTGATGCTGAACCACGCCTCCGCGCGAACCTCCGGCCGTGCCTTCAGCAACAGCCGTCGCGGCCCGGGGTGCCCGCCGGCGATCAGCGTTTCCATGGCATCGGAAAAGCTCTTCCCGTCCGCCGAGTCGAGATCGAAGAAATCCCGGGCGAAGGCCTCCAGCGTCGGGGTGCCATAACGGGCATCGCACCCGAGCAGGGCATACAGCCGATCCGACCACCACAGCTCGCGGGTCTCCAGCATGAACTCCCAGCTGCCCAGCCCCGCGTGGCGTTCCGCCTGGCTCAGTCGATCCACCTGACGCGCCAGCGCCAACTCGGCCTGCTTGCGCGCCTCGATGTTGCGCAGGGTGACCAGCAGCAGCCTTTCGCCGGCGATCTCGGTCGCCTGCAGGTTGGCCTCCACCCAGAAGCCGTGGCCGTCGCGGTGGCGCGCCCGCCACTCGAAGACCAGTTGTTCCCCGCGCCGGGCGCGCTCCATCAGCGCCTTCTGCCGCTGTACGTCGTAGCCGCCTTCGTCCGCGCTCAGGTCATCCACACTGCAGGCGAGCAGTTCGGCCCGGCTGTAGCCGTACATTCGCTCGGCGGCGGCATTCACCCCGATCAGGGCCTCGGTATCCAGGTCCTGCAGCAGGATCGCCTCCTGCACGTTGTCGAAGATCGCGCGGAAGCGGGTCTCCGAGTCACGCAGGTCCCGTTCGGCGCGCAGGCGCTCGGTCACATCCAGCAGCAGGCCGTGGATGCGTGTCACCCGCCCGGCCTCGTCGCGAGTCAGCCAGGTCCGGTCTTCCACCCAGAGCCAGTTACCCCCGCCGCTGCGCAGGCGGTAGAGCTGGGTATAGCGATCCGGGCCGTGCTCCATATGCGCGGCCACCTCCGCCACGATGCGGTCGATGTCTTCGGGGTGAATCAGCTCGGCGTAATTCACGTCGCCCTGCAGCAGGGCATGGCGATCGATGCCCCAGCGGGCGATGTTCGGTGACACGAAAGTGACCGGCCAGCCGGGCGTGGTCGCCCATTCAATCGCGACCACCGGCGAACGCTCGACAATCGCGGTCAGCCGGCGCGCCTCGCGCGAGGCGCGGTCGCGCGCCCGCAGCGGGTAATACACCAGCAGGAACAGGCCCGCGGCGGTGACCGTCACGTAGCCCCATCCCTTCAGGGTCTGCAACTGCGCCAGCAAGGCCACATCGTCGACCATCAGCAGCAGGGCGCGGTCGGACAGCCCGATCCATGCCAGCCCGAAGACCAGATACACCACGGCGATAATGGCCGCGGTCCGCCCCGCGCTGGGCCTGCGTGCCCTCTGCCTGTCTTGCTCCATCTAGCCTCCCAGTTGCCGTGGAGATCCGCCTGCCTCGAGCATCGACCACCCGGGGCCGCCGCGCAAGGCCCGTACCCACCGCGCCCCTGCCCGGGCTTCGGGAGCCCCGGGGAAAATGCTATTCTTCGCCGCTCCCGCAAGCGGACGCAGCGATGTTCAAGCAACTCGAAAGCGAACCCCGTGGCGAACGCCACCCGATCTCCGACGTCCTGGACCGCCTGAAGCTCAATGCCGATGGCCTGATCCCCGCGATCGCCCAGCAGCACGACACCGGCGAGGTCCTGATGCTGGCGTGGATGAACCGCGAGGCCCTGAACGAGACCCTGGCCACGGGGCGCGTGTGCTACTACTCACGCTCGCGCCAGGCACTGTGGCGCAAGGGCGAGCAGTCGGGCCAGGTCCAGCAACTGCACTCCCTGCACCTGGACTGCGACGGCGACACCCTGCTGCTGAAGGTCGACCAGACCGGGCCGGCCTGCCACACCGGACGTCGCAGCTGCTTCTACCTGCAGGTCGAGAACGACAGTGTCGTGGTCACCAGCGACCCCGAGATCGCGCCGGAGACGCTGTACGGCAAGGGAAACACCGAATAATGAGCGAGCCCCGGACCCTCACCCTGCACAACACCCTGGGCGGGCACGACGAAGCCTTCGTGCCGCAGGACCCGGAGCGGGTGACCCTCTACGTCTGCGGCCCCACCGTGTACAACCGGGTGCACATCGGCAACGGGCGCCCGGTGGTGGTGTTCGACGTGCTGTTCCGCTTGCTGCGCGAACTCTACGGTCCGGACCACGTGGTCTACGCGCGCAACATCACCGACGTCGACGACAAGATCAACAAGGCCGCCGCCGACAACGGCGAGCCGATTGCCGCCCTGACCGAACGCTTCACCCGCGCCTTCCACGAGGACATCGCCGAGCTGGGCACGCTGGAGCCCACCCTGGAGCCGCGCGCGACCGAGCACATCCAGCCGATGATCGAGCTGATCCAGCGCCTGATCGACCGCGGCCACGCCTATGTCGCCGAGGATCACGTGCTGTTCGACGTGACCTCCTACCCGGAGTACGGGGCGCTGTCCGGACGCTCGCTGGACGACATGCAGGCCGGGGCCCGGGTCGAGGTCGCCGACTACAAGCGCCACCCCGGCGACTTCGTGCTGTGGAAGCCGGCTGCCGCGGGCGAGCCCGGTTGGGACAGCCCCTGGGGCAACGGCCGACCCGGCTGGCACCTGGAATGCACCGCGATGATCCGCAGCCACCTGGGGCCCATGATCGACATCCACGGCGGCGGCCACGATCTAGTATTCCCGCACCACGAAAACGAGATCGCCCAGGGCTGCGCGGCCGAGGGCTGCCACGAACACGGCACGCACTACGCCCGCTACTGGGTGCACAACGGCCACCTGACCATCGACGGCGAGAAGATGTCCAAGTCTCTGGGCAACTTCCAGCTGCTGCATGACCTGCTGCAGCACTACCCCGGCGAGGTCCTGCGCCTGGCACTGCTGTCGCGCCACTACCGTGCGCCGCTGAACTTCTCGGAAGAGACCCTGACCCAGTCGCGCAACAGCCTGAACGGGCTGTACCGCGTGCTGCGCGACGCCGCCGGCATCGAACCCGCCCCGGTCGCCGCCGCCGACACCCCGGTGTTCGCGGCGCTGCTGGACGATCTGAACACCCCCGCCGCGATCACCGCGCTGCACCGCATGAGCGATGCCCTGGCCGCGGCCGGCGACGACGCCGAACGCGCCCGGCGCAAGGGCGAACTGCTGGCCGGGGCCGGCCTGCTGGGCCTGCTGCAGCAGGACCCGGGCGTCTGGTTTCAGGGCGATTCCGGCGACGACGAGCTCGCCGCCTGGGTGGAGGAACGCATCGCCGCGCGCCAGGCGGCCCGCAAGAACCGGGATTTCGCGACCGCCGATGCCATCCGCGACGAACTGACGGCCCGCGGCATCGAGCTCGAGGACACCCCCGACGGCACGCGCTGGCAGCGCGCCACCTGAAGCCGATGCGTATCCGCCCCTGGTTCGTGCTGATCCTGGGCCTGCTGCCCACCGGGGTGCTCGCCCACCCGCATGCCTGGATCGACCTGCGCGTGGGACTGGTCTTCAACGAGGCCGGCGAGCTGCTACGCATGGAGCAGTCCTGGCGCATCGACCCCACCTACAGCCACATGCTGCTGGAGGACCTGACCGGCCAGCTCGACGGGGACACCGACATTGACACGGCCCTGGAGCACGCCGCCCAACGGATGCGCGAGAACCTGGCCGGGCATGACTACTTCACCGAACTGAGCGCCGGCGAGCGCGACCTGGACGTCCCGCCGGCGCGCAACGCCCGTCTGACCCTGGAGGACCGCCGCCTGCACCTGCGCTTCGAGCTGCCGCTGGAGGGCCTCGACATCACGGCCGGGGACCGCTTCAGCTACCGCGTGTTCGATCCCGAGTACTGGATCGAGATCCTTCACGACCCGGAGGACATCGTCTTCGTAGAGAACCGGCCCGGCTGCGCGGTGACGATCGACGAACCGCGGCCCGACCCGCAGCTGATCCGCTACGCCGCGACCCTGGAACGCCAGGATCGCAGCCCGGTCGACAACCTCGGACGCCACTTCGCGGAGACCGCCACGCTGGAATGCGACTGAGGGGGATGCCGCTTCACAACCGGACGGCGCGCACACACCACCCGATGGCTCGTGTGTTATACAGTAACGCCATGCACCAGGTAACGCATCGAATCCGGAACCCACTGCAGCCCGCCCTCCCGGGCCTGCTGATGCTGCTCGCGCTGTGCCTGCTGTTCGGCGGTCCGGGCCTCGCACAGGCCGCGACCGGTCATCCACTGGGTGCCCCCACCGAGGCGCCCGCCGAGCGCGCGGCGCCGCCGCCCCCGGACCGCCTCGACGCCCCGGCCCCGCTGGCCGAACCGCCCGGCCCCCTGGAACGGCTGACCGGCTGGATGCTCCAGACCCAGCGGCAGCTCCACCGCAGCCTGACCGAAGGCCTGCACGCCCTGCGCGACGGCCCCACCGCACACACCGCCGGGGCGCTGATCCTGGTCAGCCTGCTGTACGGGATCTTCCATGCCGCCGGCCCTGGCCACGGCAAGGCGGTCATCAGCGCCTACCTGCTGACCCAGCCGCAGAACCTGCGCCGCGGCATCCTGCTGTCCACCGTCTCGGCGCTGGCACAGGGCGTCACCGCCATCGTACTGGTCGGCGTGCTGATCGGCCTGTTCGGCTGGCTGGCGCGGGATACCCTGGGCCAGGTGCGCACCCTGGAGATCGCCAGCTTCGCCCTGGTGGCGCTGCTCGGGCTGTGGCTGATGGCGCGCGCCCTGCGTCACGCGTGGCGGCTGCAGCGCGCGCATCGGGTCGCGCCCGTCCATGGACACGACCACGAGCATGGCCACACCCATGGACATGACGCCCACTGCGGCTGCGGGACCCCGCACCACGTGGACCCCAACCACCGCGGCACCTGGTGGGGTACCGTGCTGGCGGTCGGCATCCGCCCCTGTTCCGGCGCCGTGCTGATCATGGCGGTCTCCGCCGCTTTGGGACTGGCCTGGGCCGGCGTCGCCGCCGTACTGGCGATGTCCCTGGGGACCGCCGCCACCGTCTCGGTGCTGGCGACCCTCGCCGTTTCGGCACGCGACTGGACCCGGCGCTGGCTGGGCCCCACCCGCATGGGCCGGCTGACCTACATCGGCCCGGCCCTGGGAATGGCCGGTGGCGGCGTGATCGCCCTGATCGGTCTCAGCCTGGTGCTGGGTGCCATCGCCTACCAGCCCGTCGCCCATCCTTTAGGGGTGCGCTAGCGGCCGAATGGGCCGGGACTTGCCCCAGGCGCAGGCGTCCTCTAACGTCCGGGACAACCGAACCCCGCTTGCGAGGACGCCATGCCGTCGACCACCATCACCCCGGAACAGGCCCCGACCCTGCCCGCGCTGTTCCGCACCCGCGTGTCCATGAGCCCGGATGCGCCGGCCTATCGTCACTTCAGCGCCGCCGACGAGACCTGGAAGCAGACGACCTGGAGCGAGATGGCCGCGATGGTCGATCGCTGGCAGGCAGCGCTGGCGCGCGAGGGCTTCAAGCCCGGCGAACGCGTCGCGCTGATGCTCGGCAACTCGCGCGAGTGGGTCGCCTTCGACCAGGCCGCCACCGAACTGGGGCTGATCACCGTCCCGCTGTACACCGATGACCGCCCGGACAACGTCGCCTACATCATCGGCCAGACCCAGGCGCGCCTGCTCCTGCTGGGCGAGAGCGCGCACAGTCGCCGCCTGTCCGAACACTTCGCGAACATGCCCTCGCTCAAGCGCATCGTCTGCCTGGGCCACACCGAAGGCCAACCCGAAGACGAGCGGGTGATGGACCTCGAGACCTGGCTGGAGCGCGGCGAACCCGAGCGTGTACACCGCCCGGACCTCGACCCGCTGGCCCTGGCCACCATTGTGTTCACCTCCGGCACCACCGGCCGGCCCAAGGGCGTGATGCTGTCGCACCGCAACATCCTCGACAACGCCTGCGCCTCCGCGACTGCCGGCCCGCTGTCGGATGCCGACCGCTTCCTGTCCTTTCTGCCGCTGTCGCACATGCTAGAGCGCACCGGCGGCTACTACATGCCGATGCTGATCGGTGCCGAGGTCGCGTTCGCCCGCTCCATCCAGGGGCTGGGCGAAGACCTGATGTCGGTCCAGCCGACCGTGCTGATCTCGGTTCCGCGCATCTACGAACGCGTACATGGCCGCATCCAGGCCGGCCTGAAACAGAAATCCGCGCTGGGTCGCGGGCTGTTCAAGGCCACCGTGGCCATCGGCTGGCGCCGCTTCGAATATCAGCAAGGGCGCGCGTCCTGGTCACCTGGCTTCCTCCTGTGGCCGCTGCTGGAGCGCCTCGTCGCGCACAAGGTCCTGGACCGCCTGGGCGGCAAGCTGCGCTTCGCGGTCTGCGGCGGCGCGCCCCTGCCGCCGCCGATCGCCCGGTTCTTCATCGGTCTCGGCCTGCCGGTGCTGCACGGCTATGGCATGACCGAATCCAGCCCGGTGGTCAGCGTGAATACCCCGGACGACAACCTGCCCGCCTCCATCGGCAAGCCGCTGCCCGGCATTGAGGTCAAGATCGGCGAGATGGACGAACTGCTCACCCGTTCCAGCTGCGTGATGCTCGGCTACTGGAAGAACGAGGAGGCTACCGCCAGCACGATCGACGAGGATCGCTGGCTGCACAGCGGCGACCAAGCCCGGATCGACGACGATGGGCACATTTTTATAACCGGGCGACTGAAGGACATCCTCGTGCTCACCAACGGCGAGAAGGTCCCGCCGGCGGATATGGAAATGGCCATCGCCCTGGACGCCCTGTTCGACCAGGTCATGGTCGTGGGGGACAGCCACGCCTTCCTGACCGCCCTGGTTGTCCCCGAGCCCGAGGCCTGGGCCACCTTCGCCGAGGACCACGACCTCGACCCCGGCACCGCCGGCCGCCTGCCGCGCTCCGCCGAGCGCGCCCTGCTCCAGCGGATTCAATACCAGCTGCGCGACTTCCCCGGCTACGCCAAGATCCGCCACGTGCACGTAGTGCATGAACCCTGGTCGGTGGACAACGGCATGCTGACCCCGACCATGAAGCTCAAGCGCCCGGTCATCTCCCAGCACTACGCCGACGCCATCGAGGCCATGTACGCCGGCCACGACTAGGATCCCTTTATATATTCACCACGAAGCGCACGAAGGCACGAAGAAGGTCAAGGTCAAAAGCGTTTCTACCACGGAGGACACAGAGGGCACAGAGAAATCCCTTCCTGGGTGGGCAGGATGCCGATGATCCCAGCCAAGCGCGTCCATCCTATAGGGCGAACCGGCCGCGATACGGTTCGCTGTGATCAACGCGCCCTGAGCACCCGAACAACTGCAGTGTTCTCAGTGCTCTCTGTGGTTCAATCGCCCTGGCCCTGCTTCGTGCCTTCGTGCGCTTCGTGCTGAAAATGTCCTTTCAGCTGCGGCATGAAGCTCGAAAACGAAAAAGGCCCCGCAGCCGGGGCCGCGGGGCCTTGAGGGCGCGCCAGGCGCGCCGCCGGTTCAGATGAACAGGCAGATGTCGGACTCGCCGGCGAACTCGAAGAACGCCGCGGCCCCGGCGTATTCCACGCCGTCGATGAATTCGCTGGTGTCCATGTCGAACAGGTCCACCGTCATCTGGCAGGCAATCATGCGCACCTCGGCCTCCAGGCACAGCTCGCGCAGGTCGCCCAGATCAGAGACGCCCTTGGCCGCCATCTTCTTCTTCATCATCACGGTCATCATCTTCTGCATGCCCGGCAGGGCCTGCAGCATCACCGGCATGGGCATCGGCATGGGCATGCCCGGGTTGCCCAGCGAGGTCACCTGCAGATCCAGCTTCTTGCGCAGCAGTTGCAGGCCATAGAAGGTGAAGAACACCTCGCAGTCATAGCCCAGGGCAGCCGCGGTGGAGGCCAGGATGAACGGGGGATAACCCCAGTCCAGGCTGCCCTTGGTGGCAATGATGGCCATCTTCTTTTGATCACTCATTTCTACTCTCTCCTCCAGTGGTATCAGGAACCGGATCCGCCACAGCCCCCTGCGCGACCCGTCCCCGGTTGGTTAAAAGCCCGTGGGCCGACCGGCTCACTGCCCCGACGCCTGGCGCCCCCTGCGCCAGTCACGGATCAGTGCACATCCGGCACAAACCCCCAGCGCCGCCATGCTGGCCCATACCGAGATTGGGACCAGAATCATGGCCAGCGCAAACATGAGCCACGCCAGTATGGTCATCGTGCTCCTCCTGCACAACATCTACGGCTAATATAGCCGCCCCCCGGCCTGTGCCGGCTTTGGGGGTGTGGCGCGAGCCGGCTAGCGCTTCTCCGGTGCCTCCGACTCGGCGTAATCGCGGGGCGGCTCCGCGCCCGGCGTCGGTTGCGCGGCCGGGGCCTCCGGCTGCGGCGGGTTGTAGGTATCGGTGGCCGAGGCACGCCCGCCCTGCCGCGAGACCGGGCTGGCATCCACGAACTGATTGTTCAGGCGCTGGATATAGGCCTCGGCGCGGTCGCGCAGCTGATGCAGGCGGCTGATCATGCGGCGCCCCAGGCCCAGTGGCGCCCGTCCCATCATCGGCTGCCAGGGGCGCGTGTTCTTCTCGAACGCCGCGCGCCAGTTCCCGGCGGCGGTCTCGGTCGGCAGGGTCCGCGCGATGCGCCGTGCCAGCCAGCGGCGGTTGAAGAAGTGGATGCCGCCCAGCACGATCGCCAGCACGACGAGCCCGAAGCCCGTCATCATCGGACGCTCGCCCATGGCCTGCCAGACGCTCCCGTCGGTCCAGGGCGCGATGCCCCCTGCCGACTGGTACCCGATCAGGCCCAAAAGCACCGCGACCACGGCGAACATCCCGGCATCAAACTGCACCACCCGGCGGCGCCACTTCTCCAGCGCCTTCTTCAGGGCCGGCAGGGCGTCCATCTCGATGGATTCGGCGATGGCCTGCAGCGAGCCCAGGATGCGGTAGGAGCGCGAGGAGCTGATCTCCTGGATCTTGGCGTGGATCTCCTCGCGATCGCGGCGGGACTTCTCCTCGTAGCGCTCGCGCACCTGCGGGTCGCCGATCTCCACCGCCGCGCTCTCGTTGTACAGGCAGTAGAAGCGCCCGGTCGCGTTGCCTTGGCGTACCACGGCCCGCTGCCAGGCGGAGACGACCTCCTCCAGGTTGTCCTCGCGCCAGGTGGTGTCGATCTGGTTGAGGATGAACACCAGCTTGGTGAAGTCGTTGCGCTCGGCGACGCGGTTGACCAGGTGCTCCAGGGTGTCGCGCATCGCGCCCGGTTCCGGGTGGCGGGCGTCGAAGAACACCAGCACCAGATCGGACAGGTCGATGATGTGATCGGTCAGCTGCAGGACGGTCGCGCGCTGCTCGTCGGCATCGAAGCCGGGGGAATCGATGATGATGCGCCCGCGCAGACGCTCCGAGCGCGCGGTCTTCATCGCCAGGAAGTGGTCCACCGTGCGCCCGCCGCCGTCGGTAATCCGCTCGATCTCGTCAGACACCCGATAGAACGGGAAGCGCGGATCGCCGTCCAGAGCCAGCCCCGGGAGTTCCTGCACATGCTCGCTACCGCCGTAGCTGATCACGGTGAACTTGTCGTCCACCGCCTGCGAACCACTGCGCTGCACCGTCGTGCCCACGTACTCGTTGATGAACGTGGACTTGCCGGCGGAGAAGGTGCCCAGCGTGGCGATCATCGGCCACCAGGAGATGCCAAAGGCGTAGGAATCCTCCGCGGGATCCAGGAGGCCGGCCGCATAGCCGACCCGGTCCAGATCCCGGAACGGATCGACCACGCCTTTCAGGACCGGATTCTCTTCGGCAAGGCGGTCGCTCAGCAGCTTGAGCTGCTTGCGCACGCGAGGGCCAGGACGATTGAACATGCGGACTCCGTCAGTCAAAACGCGCGATCAGCGCGGGTAATACGGCCTTGGGGAACCCCGGACCGGACCGCCCTGATCGGTGAATGGGTTGAACATGTTCATCATACCCATGGGGCCGCCCACATTGCGATTCAGGCTCCACATATCCTGCTGCATGCCCGTGATCGAGCCCGCCATCACGCGGGTATCGCTTGTCATGGAGCCGATGTTGGCATCCATCGACTGCGTATTGCCGGCGATCACCGCGACCTCGTCGTTCATCACCCGCATGGTGTTGTTGATGTCGGTCATCTGCCGGTCCATCGACGCCATATGCCCCGCGATGGTGGACATGTCGCGGTCCATCACCTGAGTCATCTGGGTGATCTCCTGGGTAAGCTGGCCCACATCCCGGGTCAGGCTGGTGATCAGCCAGAAGCCGTAGATGGCCAGCACGATGAAGGCCACCAGTGCGGTATAGACGATCAGTTCCAGACGCCGGGAACGGGCATCCGCCTTGTCGGCCTCGTCACGGACCTCTGCAAACTCGCTGCTACTTTCTTCACTCATTGAACGCCCTTTGCTGTTTCATGGAAACGGGAGCCATCCCCGTCAGAAGGCGCCAACGGCAGCGCGATCGATAATTTCCTCCAGGGATTCCTTCACAAACACCGCCTGCTCGTGCAGATCTTCGGGCAACGGCCGCCCCCCGTGGATCATCGGGTTCAGGTCCAGGGTCATCAGCCACAGATTGCCCTCGGCATCCTCCTGCAGCACGATCCGGCAGGGCATATAGGCCGCCATCGCCGGGCTGTGTCGGACCATCTGCGCGGCGATGGCCACATCGCAGAACATGTAGATCTTCAGGAACGGGAAGTCCTCGCCGGTCACGCTGCGGACCTCCTCGCCCATCGGCAACTCGCCGACATTCCGAATATTCAGCTCGTTGGCCACCAGGCGCAGCACATCCTCCACGTCCTCGACTTCAAGCCCCTCGTCCACCTGGCGCTTGTAGACCATGGCCTCCGCGGCATCGCCCGTCTCCAGTACCGTCCGGGCCATCTGCGAATAGACCTTGGGCGCCTGGGCGTCCAGGGAGCGTGCCTGGCTCAGGTAGGGCTCGAAGGCGAAGATGGCATACCCCACGCCGATCAGCGCCAGGAGCCCGATCACGACCAGTGCATTGCGGATGAAACGCATGAAGCTCTCCTCCTTCCATCGCGTCCGCAGCCCGGCAGCCCCGGGCGCGAATCGTTATTGTTTTTTGCGGCGCCGCCGCCCGAACAGCGCCACCGCCAGGGCATCCAGCTCGGCGGCGGCCTTGCCGCGCGGCCCCAGTTCGCGCACCGACAGCCCCTCGCTGAACGAGCGCCGGAACGCCATGCGCTGTTTCAGTCGCGGCTTCAGCAGGCGCACGCCCTCGATCTGCTGCAGCGCCTCGAAGGTTTCGTCGGTCTCGCGCACGGCCTGGTGCGTGTCCGCGCGGTTGATGAACGCCAGGATCTCCGGGCGTTCGCCGGATCCACGCTGCTCCTGAATCCGCTGTACGAAACGATACGTCGACCAGACATCCGCCTGGCTGGGGGGCACCGGGATCAGCACGCGGTCCGCGCCTTGCACCGCCGCCATCAGCGAGGCCATGTCCGACGCGCCGACATCGATCAGCACCTCGTCGTACTCGCCGGCGCGGGCACGCGCCGCGTCGAGGCCCTCCACCGCGTCCAGCGCCGGTTCATAGCCCTCCTCCCGCCGCACCTCCAGCACGTCGCTGAGGGTGCGCTGGGGATCCAGGTCCACGGTCAGGGGCCGGCGGCGTCCTTCCAGCAGCCACAAGGCCAGATTGAAGGCCACGGTACTCTTGCCGGTACCGCCCTTGAGATTGGCGACGACGGTCTGCATGGCGTCTCCTTGGAACATTGCGGATTGACGGCTGCGTGCAGCCCGTCAATCCGCAACACTCCGGAAAAAGGGCCTGCCCGAAACGGGCAGGCCCGAACAGCGGGATGGACTTAGTTGCCCTGACCCTGCTGCTGTTGCTGGGGCATCTGACCCTGCGGACCCCAGCCCTGCGGACCGTAGCCCGGACCATAGCCATAGCCAGGACCGTAGCCGTAACCCGGATGGCCGTATCCATGGCCATAACCGCGGCCGTAGCCGTCGCCGTAACCGTGACCATACCCGTGGCCATGGCCGCGACCGCGAGCGGAGAAGTCGAAATCACCCCCGCCCATCATGTCGCTCATCATGTCGCCCATACCGTGGCCGCGGCCATAGCCCGGGCCACCGAAGAAGGGCATGCTGGGGCCATAGCCGTAGCCGGGGCCGTAATGGCCGGGACCGTACCCGTAACCCGGGCCGCCCCACTGGGCGGAGGCCATCATCGGGGCGGCCAGGCCACCCAGGGAAACGGCGAGAACTGCTGCCTTGACGAACTTGTTCATGGTGCTACCTCCTGAAGGAGTCATGCCCTCAATTTGAATGCGCGCACGCGGGGAGGGCTTCCCGAATACGCGCCTTACCGGTCAGGGGAACGGAAAACCGCCCATCCCCCAGGGGAAGGCCGAAAACGGCCCGCCCATTCCCGGATACCCGGGCGAACCCGGATATCCGTATGGATACCCTCCTGGCATCCCGCCAGGGGGGTGGAACGACGGAGAACCCGGCGCCCAGTAAGGACCTTGCGGCCCGTAGCCCCGGTACCCCGGAGCATGCGGCGGCGGGCCCGGCGCATCCCGCGATTCGGCCCGTCGGGACGGGTCGTAGTCGCGGTCCGGGAAGCGCCCGCGCGGGCGTTCCGGGGCCGAGCGCTGTACCTCCGGCGAACCGGAGGCCCAGGGGTTGTGGCGATCACTCGCCGCCAGGTCGGCGACCGGCAAAAGGAACCCCGCAGCCAGCACGACCCCGATCATCGGGATCGTGCTGACTCGCGTGCGTTTCGATTGACCGGACTGCCTGCCCTGCATGGCGAACCGCCTCCGTCTGGCTTCCACTACGACGGGCCTGCGTGCCCGTCGATCTGCGATGACTGATCCGCGGATCAGTAGCCGCCACCTTCTTCCATGGCTTCACGACGCTCGCGCATCATCTCCATGCGTTGCTCACGCTGGCGCTCCATCTCTTCTTCATACGCGGCACGGCCGGCCTCCATCGCCTTCTGGCGTGCCTCGCGCATGGCCTGCATCTCTTCCATGCGTTCCTGGCGCTCGGCATGCTGCGCCTGGATGCGCTCGCGCATCTCTTCCGGCATGTCTTCCGGCAGGTTGTCCGGATCGAATTCCGGCATCTGGCCGTAGCCCGGGCGCTGCTGCATGCCGTAGCCCGGCTGCATCATCCCGGGATGGCCGAAGCCGCCCTGCTGCGGGCCGGGACCGTAGCCCTGGCCGTACCCGGGGCCGTAGCCATACCCGGGGCCGTAACCCTGATGGCCACGACCATAACCCTGCCCGTACCCGTCGCCATGGCCACGGCCATAGCCCTGGCCATGGCCTCGCCCGGACATGCCGAAGCTGAAGTCACCGGAGCCTTCGCGTTGCTGCATCATCCCGCCGCCGGGATGCATGCCCATGCCATGGCCGTAGGGAGCGTGACCGTAGGGACCGGGCACCGGACCCTGCTGGCCCATCGCCGGACCCTGGCCGTAGCCCTGCTGCTCGTCGGCCTGGGCCACACCCAGGGCCAGCACGGATGCCACAGCGGCGCTGGCCAGCGTGGTACCGATCGTTCGGGTGTTGAATCGCTTCTTCATCGGGAACCTCCTTGAGGTCTTGCTTGCGTGATCATTTGAGTCGAATCCCGCGCCGGGCGCGGCCCTTGCCGGGCGTACCCGACTTGCCACCCCCCTTGGGAGTGGTGCCGCTCTCCTTGCGGCCGGTCTTGCTACTGGTCGAGGCGGATTTGGCGGTTCCGCCGGTCTTCTTGTTGGACGCCGGCGCCGTGCGCTTGTTCGCCGCGCCACCACTTGATTTGGGGCCGCTGGCGGCCTGGCCGGACGTGCTCGCACGCCCTTTGCTCTGGCTACCCGCGCCGCCGCTAGTCGTCCTGGCCTGGGTCTGCGTCTTGGCCTTCGTCTTTGTCTTCGTCGTGCCACTGGACGCCTTCTTCGCGGTCTTCGTACCCGCGGCACCGCTCCCGGCCGCGCCGGCCGCGCGGCTGGAGCCGCCCTTCGCAGACCGCGATTCCGTGGCGCCGGACGCGGACGTCGCCTTCGCCGACGCCGCGCGGGATGCCCCGCCGGCGCGGGACTTCGCTTTCTTTGGAGGCGCCGCGTCCTCGGCCTTCACATCCGCGTTGTCGGTGGCCGCCGGCGGGGTCGCCGTGCCCCGAGGCTCGGCGGCGGGCTCCGGCTCTTCCGGGCGACCCGCCGGTTGGGGTGCCTGCGCGACCGGCTCCGAATCCCCGGGACCGGCCGATTGGCGGTCCTGCGCCTTGCCCGCAGCCGGGCCGGAGCCCGTGTCCGACGGCCCGCCACTCGCCGGACCGCTACCGAAGCCCGGGGTGGAGCCGCCGCCCGACGGGCCGCCCGGCCCGCCGCCACCGTCGCGACGGCGCTCCAGCAAGGACCGGATCAGGCGCCACAGGGCGAACGCGAGATCGCGCAGGCCCTCGAGGAAGGCCAGGGCCAGGCACTTGAGGTACAGGCCGGCGTACTGCACCGCCTGGGTGACCGGCCCGCCCTCGCGCGGGCCGAAGAGGTCGTTGCCCGCGGCGGCGCCGGCGGTCGCGCCCGGAGCCGGGGTAGTCCCACCGCCATGGCCATTGCCGTTGCCGTTGCCATTACCGTTCGCGCACACCGCAGCCGCCTCGCCGTTTTCGTCCAGGCTGGTCGGACAGAAGGCACGCCGCCCGGAGATGCAGCCCAGCGGGATTACCAGCAGGGTCAGCAGGGTGGCCACCACGGTGCCGAACATCAGTGAGATCGCCATGCCCTGGAAGATCGGATCGAACAGGATCACGCTGGAACCGGCCAGCAGGGCCAGCGCGGTGATAATGATCGGGCGGGTACGCGCCTGACAGGCCAGGATCATCGCGTCGCGCACGTCATGGCCCTCGTCCACCGCCTGGCGGCCGAAGTCCACCAGCAGTATCGAGTTTCGGACGATGATGCCCGCGAGTGCGATGAAGCCGATCATCGAAGTGGCGGTGAACTCGGCGTTCATCAGCCAGTGGCCGGGGATGATCCCGATCAGGGTCAGCGGGATCGGGGCCATGATGATGCCCGGCAGCACGAAGTTGCCGAACTCCCAGACCACCAGCATGTAGATCAGGATCAGCGCGATGGCGAAGGCGATGCCCATGTCGCGGAAGGTCTCGTAGGTCACCGTCCACTCGCCGGCCCACTCGAACGCGGTGGAATCGTCATTCGGCGGCGGTCCCAGCCAGTGCGGCTGCACCTGGCTGCCATCCGGAAGCCGGTAGTCCTCCAGCTGCTCCTGGACCTCCAGCATCCCGTACACCGGCGCGGCCAGGCGGCCGACCACCTCGCCGGTCACGTACTCCACCGGACGCAGGTTCTTGTGGTAGATCGGCTCGTCCTGCGGGCGCTGGACAAACTCGCCGAGCTCGGCCAGCGGGATGGACCCGCCCTGCCGGGTAAACACGGGCAGCATTTCCAGCTGCCGGATGTCGTTGCGCGTGGCCATCGGCAGGCGCATCTCGATCAGGTGCGGCTCAACCAGCGACTGCGCCTTCACGTCGCCCAGGATCTGTCCGCCGATCGCGGTCTCCAGGGTGCGGTTGATGGTCTCGACGGTCACGCCGCGGCGCAGGGCCTTGTCACGATCCACATCAAAGTGCCAGACGTCGTGCGGCGCCTGCAGGAAGCTGTCCACGTCCGCTACGTGCTCGGCATTGGCGAACATGCCTTCCAGATCACGGGCGACCGCACGGCGGGTTGCCGCGTCGGGGCCGTAGACCTCGGCCACCACCGACTGCAGCACCGGCGGGCCCGGCGGCATCTCGACCACCTGGATACGCGCACCGGCGGCGCGAGCCAGCGGGGTCAGGCGTTCGCGGGCCTCGGTGGCGATCTCGTGCGAGGTGCGGCCGCGGTCGCCCTTGTCCACCAGCTGCACCTGGATATCCCCCTGCCAGGGTTCGTCGCGCAGGTAGTAGTGGCGCACCAGGCCGTTGAAATTGAACGGCGACGCGGTGCCAACATACGACTGCAGGCCCACCACCTCGTCCATCTCGCGCAGCACCTGTGCCATGTCGTGGCTCAGGGTGGCGGTCTCGGTCAGGGCGGTGCCCTCGGGGAAGTTCACCACCACCTGGAACTCGGGCTTGTTGTCCAGCGGCAGCATCTTCACGCGCACATCGGTGGTCATGAACAGGCTGACCATCAGGAAGAAGATCACGATCACGCCGATCAGGAAGGCATAGCCGCGCACGGGGTTGTCGGCCAGTCCCGGGATCGCCATGCGATAGAACCGACCCAGCTTCTCGGCCTGGCGGTGTTCCTTGTCGGTGGCCTTTTCGAGGTAGGCCATGCTGGGGCGCAGGCGCTGGGTCAGCCACGGGGTAAAGACAAAGGCCGCGACCAGCGAGAACAGCATGGCGACCGAACCCAGCACCGGGATCGGCTGCATGTACGGGCCCATCATCCCGGAGACGAAGCCCATCGGCAGCAGCGCCGCGATCACGGTGAAGGTCGCGAGGATGGTCGGATTGCCGACCTCGCGCACCGCATCTACCGAGGTCTCGGTATCGATGCCGCGCTTCATCAGCCAGCGCCGGTAGATGTTCTCCACCACCACAATGGCGTCGTCCACCAGGATGCCGATGGAGAAGATCAGGGCGAACAGACTGACGCGATCGATGGTATAGCCCAGGACCCAGGCGCTGAACACGGTGAACAGGATCACCACCGGAATCACGATCAGCACCACCAGCGCGGCGCGGATCCCGAGGAACAGCCCGACCAGGATGGTCACCGCGAAGGTCGCGATGAACAGCTTGAAGATCAGTTCGTTGACCTTCTCGTTGGCGGTCTTGCCGTAGTCGCGCGAGACCGCGACCTCGACGTTGTCCGGGATCACACTGCCCTTCAGGCGTTCGAGACGTTCGAGGACATTGTTGGCCACGGTCACGCCGTTGCTGCCGGGCTTCTTGGCGATCGCCAGGGTCACCGCCGCCGCGCCCTCCGGCGCCGCGTCCGGATCCACGGCGGCCGGCCCGGAGTAGTGCCGCACGAAGCGGTCCACCTCGCCCGGTCCGTAGGTCACCTCCGCCACGTCACGCAGGTACACCGGCTGACCGTCACTGACCGCCACCAGCAGCTGCTCCAGATCCGCCGCCCCGGTAAAGAACCGCCCGGTGTACACCGCGGTGCTCAGGCCATCGCTCTCGATGCGTCCGGCAGCGCCCTCGACGTTCGCCGACTGCACGGCCTGTGCGATCTGGTCCAGACTGACATCGAACCCGGCCAGGCGCTCCGGCTGCACCTCGATGCGCAGGCGCTCCTCGCGCCCGCTGACCACGAAGCTCTGACTGGTATCGGGGACCTCGTTCAGCTGCTGCTGCGCATCCAGCGCGATCTGGCGCAGCAGGGCATCATCCACCTCGTGCGACCAGAAAGTCAGGTTCACCACCGGCACATCATCCGCGCCCTTGGCCTTGACCATCGGCTCGCTCACACCCGGCGGCATCAGGTCACGATTGGCAAACAGCTTGTCGTGCACCTTGACGATCGAGGACTCCATGTCCTCGCCTACATCGAACTGCACGGTCACCATCGCCTCGCCGCGATGCGATACGGAGTAGACGTTGTCGACACCGGAGAGCTCGCTCATCAGCCGCTCCAGCGGCCTTGCCGCCAGGCTCGCCACCTGCTCCGACGGCACGCCCGGGTAGGACACCATGATGTCCACCATCGGCACGGAGATCTGCGGATCCTCCTGGCGCGGCGTCACCATCAAGCCGAGGATGCCGATCGCGATACTGGCCAGCAGCAGCAGCGGCGACAGCGGCGAATGGATAAACGCCGCCGCCATGCGCCCGGCAATGCCGGGGTCGCCGTGCTTCTGCCGGAAACCGGTCTCGGATTGTCTGTCGTCTTCGGCCATCGAGCTTGAACGGTCCTGTTGTCGGTCTGGCGTCCCGGGCACCGCCAGGGGCGGCGCCTTGCCACCGGTGCGCCTGCCAGGGGCGCCTGCCGGTGCTGTGAATCCGGTTTTGGGCCGGAGAGGCGTCCCTACATGCGGCTCCAGGGATCGGCGTCACCCCCGCGGCGCCCGGCGCCCGCATCCGGAGAGCGTCCACCGACCGGCTGGCCGGAGCGCACGCCAGCATCCGGCCGCGCGAGGATCTGCATGCCCGGCTCCAGCCCGGAGGTCACCACCACCTGGTCCCCGCGCGAACCCCCAAGACGCACCATGCGCACCCGCACATGGCCCTCGCCGTCCAGCACGGCCACCCGCGGCAAGGCGCCCCCCGGGATCAGGGCGGAACGCGGGATCACCACGCGGTTGCCCGGCGTACCGGCCTGCGGCAGATGCACCGCCGCATGCATGCCCGGCCCGCCACGCACGCCCTGGGGCAGATCGAACTTGACGGTCACGGTATGGCGCTCGGGATCGGCCAGGGGGAAGATCCGGGCGACCCGGGCCTCCACCTCGTCGCCGGTATCCAACCGCACCTGCACGTAGTCGTCTTCCTGCAGGCTGCTCACCAGCCGCACCGGCACCTGGGCCTCGATGCGCAGGAACTCGACGTGGCCAAAGCTGACCAGCGGCTGCCCGGGCTGCACGGTGTCGCCTTCTTCGACGTGCTTGTGCATCACCAGGCCGTCAAAGGGGGCCTCGGAGCGGGTGTCGCGAATGGCGGCGTCCAGCTCGGCCACGCGGGCACGGGCCTGTTCCCAGCGCGCCTGGGCCTGGTCCACGCCGATGTAGCGGGAATAGAGATCCGTGCGCCGGTCCAGCGCGGGGTCGCCCATGCCCATGAACTGGCCCATCGGCTGGGTAAACATCTGGTCGAACATCGATGGCACGCCCATGCCGGGCATCTGCCCGATGTTGCGCGACTGCGGCGAGATCATCTCGCGGCCGTACTGCATCTGGGCCTCGCGGATCGCAGCCTCGGCGGTACGCATCTCGGCCTCGGCCGCCTGGCGCTGGGCGCGCAGCCGGTCATCGCTGATCGCCACCAGCACGGCTCCCTGTTCGAAACGGTCGCCCTCGGCACCGGCTACGTCGACCACGCGCCCGGAGGATTGCGCCGTCAGCGTGACCTCGCGGAAGGGAATCACCGTGCCACTGACCGACTGGGTGGCCGCCTGATCCGGCTCCACCGTGAGGACGGGGCCGGAGGCATGCACCACCGACAGGCCCCACAGAGGCAGTGCCAGTGCCGCACCCAGCAGGGTCCGAGCCAGAAGGCGTCGGGAGACTCGAGCAATCATGATCGTCCTACCTCGCGCCGAATGCCGCGATGAGAGAGGGGGTGCCGGGCCTGCGCGCCTGCACGCGCCGGGGCCTGGGCAAACGATGGGCCGCAGCCGACCGACTGCCGGGGGAAACGGCAACGAGCCTGGTCCGGCGACCGGTGTCAGCCGGATGACCACCGAAGCGGGTATCCATATCCCAGTATGTAGAAGAACTCATGCCGAACTACAAGCAACGTATATGCCAGTATTGTGACATTCTTATAAATCAATCACTTGATTCTGATTTGCTGATATTCAGGGCACACCTGTTGCAACACCCCCGTTTCGCGCTATAACCGAGACAGGGATTGGCGAAACGGGGGATTCCCGGGTGTTGCAGGAGGCCCCGGGTGTTGCAACACCGTCCCGCTGCCGCCGGCCCCTCCAACAAGAAAAAGGAGGCGGGATGACCACAACCGAACTGGCCGAGATCTGCATCCGACACAGTCGGGATCCACACCTCATCAGCGATACCCGGGGCCGGGTCCTGTTCGCCAACCCGGCCTTTCACCAGACCCTGCAAATCCCCCCGGATACCCCCCTGACCCTGGACCAGCTCGGGTCGCTGAATCTCGAGGCACATCTGAAAGAGGCCGCCGTCGCCGCCGGCGACGACGACGCCGACGCCAACCGCACCCCGCACGCCCTGCACTTCTCGCTGATGGCCGAACTGGAGGACGAGACCCTGCCACTGGAGGTCATCAGCCAGCCCCTGCGCCTGAACGACGACGCCCGCGCGCTGCGCCTGATCACCCTGCAGCCGCAGCGCCGGCGCACCACCTCGGTGGAGACCGTTAGCGAGGATGGTCGGGACGGACTCGATGACAGCCACTTCCATTCCCATGACGCCCATTGCCGCCCCACCCTCCAGTTCGCGCGGCGCGTCGCCGCCAGCGATGTGCGCGTGATGCTGCTGGGCGAATCCGGCACCGGCAAGACCCGCCTGGCGCGTGCGATCCACCAGGCCAGCCGCCGCGCCGAGGCGCCGTTTGTCGAGATCAACTGCGCGGCGATCCCCGAGGAACTGCTCGAATCCGAGCTCTTCGGTCATACCCGGGGTGCCTTCTCCGGGGCGGTCAGTGACCGCATCGGGCGCTTCGAGTCCGCCGATGGCGGCACGCTGTTTCTCGACGAGATCGGGGAGATGAGTCAGCGGCTGCAGGCCAAGCTGCTGCGCGCCGTGCAGGACGGCGCCTTCGAACGCGTGGGGGAGAACACCACCCGGCAGGTGGACGTGCGCATTCTCGCCGCGTCGAACCAGGATCTGCGCAGCCAGGTGGAGGCCGGCGAATTCCGCACCGACCTCTTCTACCGACTGGCCGTCGCAACAGTGGACATCCCGCCGCTACGCGATCGTCCCCGCGATCTCGCGGCCACGCTGCAGGCCTACGAGGTGCATCACGGCATCCGCATCGCGCCCCATCTGAAGGAAAAGCTGCAGGACCACCCCTGGCCGGGCAACTTCCGCGAGCTGGAGAACGTCTTCGAATGCCTGACCTTGCACGCCCGCGATGGCCAGGTGGATGACTTCCCGCTCCCCGAGCCGGTGCGGGTGGAGGCAGACACGAGCGACACGATCCATGCACCGCGTACCAATGGGTATGCCGAGCCGAATGGTTTTGGCTCCAATGGGGCCCACGACACCCAGGCCAGCGAACATCCTGAGGCGCGGCGCCTGCGCGAGGCGCTGGTGGCCCATGCCGGCAACCGCTCGCAGACCGCACGCGCCCTCGGCATGGATCGCAGTACCCTGTGGCGCAAGCTGCACCGCTACCAGTTGGTTTGAGGAGCACTAGCCGGACGCGGCGCCTCCACACGACAAAAGGCCCCGGAGATGTGCATCTCCGGGGCCTTTCTGATCGCCCGGGCACGGCGGCCCGGGATCGCTACTACCGGAACTGGCGCAGGTGACGCGCCCCGTCCCGGTGGTGACGGTCATACACCGGCGCCAGGCGCTCGACCATCACGCGTCGCTCGCCGGCGGGCAGCAGGTCCAGGGCGCTGTCCCATGCCCGCATGGCCCCGCGGGCATCCCCCGCAGCATAGAGGGCGTTGCCCAGCTCGCCGTAGAGGTCGGCACGCTGAGCGGCCGTCGCCGGAATGTCCGCCAGCGCGGTCCGCAGGACAGCAGCCGCAGCCTCCGGCCCGTCACTCCAGTACGCGGCGCGACCGTTCTCCAGCGCCTCCTGCACCTGGCGCGCGACCTGCTCCTCGCTCACCGGCTCGCCGTCGGCCGTGGTGCGCGGCTGCTCCCGCGGGTCCGGAATCGGCCGATGCATGCCGGTGTCGTCGTCGCGCTCGTAGGCCTCGCCGGTCATCGGGTCCATATCGCCCTCCGACAGGCGGCCCTCGCGCGGCGGGCTCGCGGGCGTGCGCGACTCGGCCGCCGGATCATCCTCCGCCACGGCCACGGCCTCGACGTCTTCGTCCTCCGGCACCGCCTCCACGCTGGGCGCCAGCACGTCCCGCGCCGACCAGGCGATCAGCCACAGCACGATCACGATCAGGATCCACCAGCGACTCAGGAAACTTCTCTGCTTGTTATCTGCCTGTTCCATGCCTCACCTTTTCCGGTTATCCCCGTCCGATTCTATCCTGCACGGGTTCAACGTCCAGCGAAACGGGTACCGGGATTTCCTGCCGAACCCCGCGATTCACCCGCGCGCCCAAGCCGGCGGCAATCCCAGCACGTCCTGGTGACCGACCACCAGCTCGACCTCGCCCCGGGCAAGGGCGCGTGCCCGCGACTCGCCCCAGGCCTGCAACGCGGCCGCGCGATCTGGCACGACCTCGCAGGCCGCATCCACCCAACCGTCGATCAGGGCCGCCCCCAGCTTCGCCTGCCCGGCATCCAGGCGCCAGTCGCTCGCGCGCGTTTCCACGCGATGCCCGTGCGCCTCGAGCCGGGCCGCGCAGACCGACGCGGCGGTCGGGCCCAGCGCCGGCCCCAGGCCCTTGTCCGAACGCTGATGCCGATTCACCGCATCCTCCAGCTCGGCATCCAGGGGCTGCGGATCCGACCAGCGGATCCGCCCGTCATAGCTCAGCGCGAACAGGACCGCCGTCCCCTGGCGGGCACAGCCCTCCAGCAGCCGGGCAAGCCAGGCTTCGGACACCAGATCCAGCAACGCCGCCGCCGTCACCAGCGGCTCGTCCCCCGCGAGCGCCGCCGCCGGGTCTGCCGCCAGGTCGGTCACCCGCCGCTCGAGCGCGACCCCGGGGCCCGGGGCCGCCGCGCGCTGCAGCAACCCCTCATCGTGATCCACCAGCCGCCAGTGTTGCGGGGTCGGCAGCCGGGGCGCGAGATAGCGCAGGTTGGAGCCGGTCCCGCTGCCAAGATCGGTGACCCTCAGGGCATCCCCCGTCACCCGGCCGGCCAGCGCCGCGCCCAGCATCGCAACCAGCGCGTCCGAGCGCGCCGCGTGATCCGCGGGTTCGCGCAGGGCGAGCCAGTCGGCGTCGAAGGTCTCGGTCATCGCAGCCAGTCCTCCAGCGTTCGCTCCAGCGCGGCCACCGCACCGTCCCAGTCCGGTCGTTCCGTCATGGCCGCGCGGGCCGCCCGGCCCATCCGTTCGCGCCCCCGCGGGTCGCGCAACAATCCCTCGATGGCCCCAGCCAGCGCCCCGATATCACCCGGCGGCACCAGACGCCCGGCGGCCTCGGGGACGGTCCCCGGGATCGCACCACCAGTGGTCCCGATCACCGGAAGCCCTCGGGCCATGGCCTCGGTGTAGGCCATGCCAAAACCCTCGTAGACACTGGGCAGGACGAACACCGACGCCTGCGCGTACCAGCCCTCCAGCATCGCATCGTCGCACTCGCCGGCCCATTCGATGCGACCCTCCAGCCCGGCCGCCGCGATCGCCGTCTCCACCCGCCGGGCATACGCCGCATCCCGATCGCGCGCGCCCACCAGCACCGCCCGCCAGTTCTCGGCCTCAAGCCGGGCCAGGGCCTGCACCAGTTCCAGCTGCCCCTTGCGCGGGACCACCGTCCCCACGCAGAGCAACAGCCGCGGCGCGCCGGGCGCCGGACCGGTCGCAGGCGGGCGCGCCTCGACGCCGGGCGGGATCGCCTGCAGTCGCTCCGGGGGCATGCCCCAGGCGGCCACCTGCCCCGCCGTAAAGGCACTGGTCGCGACCACACCCCGCACGTGCCCGAGGGCAGCGCGCTCCCGCGCGAGCAGGTCCTCCGACCGCGCCGGCGCCAGGCCGGTCTCCAGCCCCAGCGGATGATGCAACAGGTAGATCAGGCGCAAGCGCACAGCATGTCGGGCCAGCACCTCGGGGAAGGCCCCCGCCGCCAGTCCGTCCAGCAGCACACCCCCGGCATCGGGAATGCCCGCAAGCGCGGTATCCAGCGCCGCCGCGGCCTCGGGATCAGGCCCCGGGAAGCAACCGTCCAGTTCATGGACCGCCACCCGCCAGCCGCGCGCCCGCAGACCCGCGACCATGCGCGCGTCGTAGCGATAGCCCCCTGTGCGCTGATTCAGCGCCCCCGGGACCACGAACGCTAGGGAAACACTGATCAATGTGCCCGCTCGCGCTCGAGTCGCTTTTGCGTGCGTTTAATGCGCGGTGACCGCCGTGCAGTCATTCTGCACAAGGGAACCGCAACGCTGTGCGCACGCCCGTTTTTGATAGCAACGGGCGGCCGAGCCCCTTGGGGTTGGTACCCCAGATTCCCCGATCCTGCGTTGCGACGCTTGCCGGTAGAACCACTACCGGCTGCGCACCGCGCCTTGTCTCGGAAAACCTGGGGTACCAACGCGAGCGTGCACATTAATCAGTGTTTCCCTTGTTCGCGCATTCCGCTCAGGGCGCGGCCTCGTAGCTGGCCCAGGCAATATGCGACTCGTTCAGCGTTACGCACACCGCATCCAGCTCGCGCGCGGACTCGCCCAGCTCGCCGGCATGGATGGCGCTTGCCACGCGCTGGTGCAGCGCGTGGGCCAGAAACTCGGTGGTCGTGTTCTGGCCGCGAAACTCCTCGCGCTCGTCCAGGTTCTGGTAATTGAGATCCGCCAGGAGGGCCTTTACGACCTCGCTGGCGCGGCCGATATCGACCACCAGTCCGTCCGCGTCCAGCGCCCGGCGGCGGAAGGTGACATCGACCACGTAGGTCGCGCCGTGCAGCTTCTGCGCCGGACCAAAGGTCTCGCCGGCGAAGCTGTGGGCAATCATGAAGTGGTCACGCACGTTCAGGCTGTACATCGGGTGGTTCCCCGTCTTGAGAAATAAAAGATCAGTAGCGGACGCGGTGGCAAAGGGTGCGGGCGGCCTCGGGCCCCGTGACGCGGGCCATCGCCGCGGGCAGGTTGGCGAAGGCATCCTCGCCAGTGATCAGCGCGTCGAGTGCGGGATCGGCCAGCAGGGACAATGCAAGCGCCAGGCGGCGACGGTAATCCCAGCGCGCCGCGCGCTCCGGCGGGATGCGGCCCACCTGTGAACTGCGCAGCGTAAGCCGCCGCGAATGGAACGCCTCGCCCAGCGGTGCCGGCACCGGCTGGTCGCCGTACCAGCTCATCTCCACCACCCGCGCCTCGACCCCGGCCAGGTCCAGGGCCTGCGCCAGCCCGGCCGGGTTGCCGCTGGCATGCACCACCCCGTCCAGCCCCTGCAGCTCCGGGTTCCCCCGCGCCGCCTCCGGCGTACAGAGCGACAATCCCAGCGCCGCCGCCACGGGTTCGCGGGCGGAATTGGGGTCGATCAGCGTGACCTCGGCGCCCGGCATCGCCCGCAGCAACCCGGCCACCAGCAGGCCCACCACGCCGGCGCCGATCACCGCGAGGCGATCCCCCGGACCGGGCTGCAAGTCCCAGACCGCGTTGATGGCCGTCTCCATGTTGGCCGCCAGCACCGCGCGCCCCGAAGGCACGGCATCCGGTATCGGCACCACCGCGGCGGCCGGCACCGTGTAGGCGCTTTGATGCGGATACAGGCAGAACACTCGCTGCCCGTCCAGCCCGTGCGCCGCGCCACCCGCCTCAACGGTGCCGACGCTGATGTAGCCGTACTTCACAGGCCACGGGAATTCGCCGGCCTGGAACGGCGCGCGCATCGCCTGATACTGACTCTCCGGCACCCGACCGTGGAACACCAGCGACTCGGTCCCGCGGCTGATCGCCGAGAACTGCGTGCGCACCCGCACCACGTCCGGGCCTGGCTCCGCCAGCGCCTCCGGGCGCAACGCGCCCGTGCCCGGACCGGTGACCCAGAACGCCTGTTCGGAGTCGGCCGTGCTCACCGGGAGGGGCCCGGAAACGGGGTGCGCTGCCACGTGATCATCCGTGCAGTTTGGGCGAAGGGCGCAGCGACCGGCAACTCCCGGTGCCCCGCATGGTCGCAAGACCAGGGCGTGCCACCCGCGCGCCCCCAGGACGATCGCCAACGGAGCGCTACAATCCCCGCATGGAGTCTTCCCCCGCCAAGCCTTTCCCGTTGCGCCTGCAGGCCGGCCTGCGGGTCTGGGCGACCGACTGGCTGCTCGCGGGCCTGGCCGGCCTCGCCGTAACCGGTGCACTGGTTTGGCACGCGCCCACGGGCCTGCCAACCGTCGCCGGTTTCGTCACGCTCTGGCTGGTGCTGGGTGCCATCCTCGCCAGCCGCACCCCGGCGACCGGAGTGGCGCCCGCCGGGCGCGGCCCTGGCCCGGCCAACCGGGTCACGCTCCTGCGCGCCGCCCTGACCGCCCCGCTCGGCGGCCTGGTCCTGGCCGCCCCTACCCCGGACGAGCCGGTGCTGGCGCTGTGGGTGATCGCCCTCGCGGGCCTGGCACTGGTGCTGGACGGGGTGGACGGGGCCGTCGCGCGCCGCACGGACAGCGCCACCGCGTTCGGCGCCCGCTTCGACATGGAGCTGGACGCCGCCATGATCCTCGCCCTGTCGGTCCTCGTCTGGCAGATGACGGCAGTGGGGCCCTGGGTGATCCTGATCGGCCTGATGCGCTACGCCTTCGTGCTGGCCGCCCGCCCCCTGCCCTGGCTGGCCGCGCCACTGCCGCCCAGCCGGCGCCGCCAGGCCCTCTGCGTGTTGCAGACCGTGGTCCTGCTCCTGGTCCTGATCCCCGGCCTGCCCGCACCCGCCGCCATCACCATCGCCCTGGCCGGCCTGCTGGCCCTGGGCCTGTCCTTTGCCGTGGATATCCACTGGCTGTACCGCCACCGACCGGAGGTGTGTCATGACTGACGCCCGCAACAACCGCCACCCCGCCCGCCTGCGCCGCCTGCTGCTGGGTGGCCTGCTGGCCACGGCCCTCGCGCTGCCCGCACAGGCCCTGGCCGATGCCGACCGCTGGGTCATCGACCCCGACCACTTCGCGGTCGGCTTCCTGGTCGATCATGCCGGCTATGCCAAGGTCCTGGGCATGTTCCTGGAAGCCGAGGGCGAGTTCGTCTTCGACCCCGACACGGGCGAGCTGGGCGACGGCCATTTCGTCATCCAGACCGACAGCGTCTTCACCAACCACCAGGAACGCGACGACCACCTGCGCAACGAGGACTTCCTGAACGTCGAGGAATACCCGGAGATGCGCTTCACCGCCACGCGCTACGAGCCGACCGGGGAGAACACAGGGCGCCTGAGCGGCGGGCTCGAGCTGCTGGGCGAGACCCGGACCATCCACCTCGACGTGACCATCAACAAGGTCGGGCGCTACCCGTTCCCGCTCGGCGGCCTGTTCGGGCGGCCGTACGTGCTCGGTGCGTCCATGCGCGGCAGCTTCGACCGCTCCGACTTCGGCATGACCTACGGCCTGACCCGCGACATCGTCGGCGACGAGATCGAGCTGATCATCGAGTTCGAGGCCCAGCGCCAGTAAAGGCCGGCGGACTGAATGTATTCACCACGAAGCACACGAAGGCACGAAGAAGGGCCAGGGCGGATTGCACCACAGAGGGCACAGAGGACACGGAGAAGGACTGACTACAGGGCGACGCGCTGGAGCCGACGTTGCTGACGGGTGATCGCGGGGCACGGGGCAACACTCCCCCGTCACCCCGGCCGCAGCGAAGCGAAGAGCCGGGATCTCCGGACCCTGGCACCCATGTCACGGCGCACCCCGAAGGCGCGGGTCGCGATCGCCCCCAAATAGGCAGGATGCGGACGAGGCGAGCGAAACGCCCATTGAAGGTCAAGGGCGCTGTTCACCACGAAGGGCACGAAGATACGAAGGAAGGGGCAGGGCGGATCGAACCAGCCAGGGTATGGAGAAGGGCGGGGAGCCCGGTCGCACGGCGGTGGTGCCGTAGAACAGGAACCTTCTGAAAAAAATCGGGTTCGGGGGCTCAAGTCTGCGGGGATGCAGCCGTCACCGGGGGCAGGCCCGTTCCCCCTATCGAGTGCAACGGGCCTGCACATTCAGAACCGGGAGTACGAGATGGACGCAAGCGCGATTGCCGCGATGGCCACGCAGAACAGCCAGCAGCAGGTGGCCATGCAGAAAGACGTGGCCGTGCAGAAGAAGGCGATGGAGTCGCAGGAGATGGCGGCTCAGTCGATGCTGCAGGCCATGCCCGACATCGGCGAGATGCAGGCCGCCACTCAGGGTCTGCCGGACAACGTCGGCACCAACATCAACACGACCGCCTGAGACGTTACCAACTGTCCGTCCAGAAAGGCCCCGGCGCACTTTTGCCCGGGGCCTTCTCTTTACTGGGCCATCACCCGGCCCGTTCCGGCAACGTTCAAACTTCTCCGTGTCCTCCGTGACCTCTGTGGTTACACGCCCTTGCCCTTCCTTCGTATCTTCGTGCCCTTCGTGGTGAACAAAGGCCCTTGCCCTTCAGCCCCCATCCCCGGCATTACGCCCGGACGCATCCGCGGGCGCACGACAGACCCGCGCGGCGAAGCGCCGCATCACGCCCCGCGCCAGACGGTCTTCCGGATCGATGCAAAAGCCGGCCTGTTCCACCGCGGCCTCGGTATCGCGGTTCGGGTGACAGCCGCCGGTGATACAGGTCCAGGCCGGCTGCACCCGGTCCTGGGCGCGGGCCAGCAGCGGCCGCGTGTGGCGTACATGCTCAAGCATGCGTAGCTCGCCCGCCTCCGCCAGCACCCGGCGCACCTCGCCGAGGGCCCGTGGCGGATCCTGCACGCTGCAGAACACCAGGCCGGAGACCACGGTATCGAAGGCGCCGTCGGCAAATGGCAGGGCCTCGGCCCGCGCCACCACCAGCGGCACGGAAGGCGCCCGCCGCCGGGCCCGGCGCAGGGCCGCCAGGTCCGGGTCGATGCCGATGACCCGTTCCGGATCGGCGTACAGCGGCAGGTCGCGCCCGGTCCCGCAGCCGATCTCCAGTACGCGGCCGTGCGCACCGGCCACCAGACGCCGGCGCCAGCGCCGCAGGCCCAGCAACTCGGCACCGGCCATCAGGCCGTCGTACAACCAGGGGATCTGTTCCAGACCGCGCATCGAGACTCCCGGGGACAGGAAAATGTGATGCCCAGCACATTCTTTCGGCGACTGTCAGGAACCTGTTTCCACAGTCCCTGTCCACTTATACAAGTTGCGGAAATCATCGGCTCGTGGCAACGGCAGCCGGTTTTCCGCCGTTCGGACCAGAACCCTCCATCACACGGGTGTCCGGACGATCTTTGGCCCGGCCTTCGCGCCGGGCCATTTTTTTGTGTAGTGACACCGCCCGGCGGCCCCGGGAACGGTCAGTTGCCCGTGCGACCGATCAGATTGAGGAACTCGCGCCGGGTGCGGCCGTCCTCGCGGAAGGCGCCCAGCATCACCGAGGTCGCCATCGACGAATGCTGCTTCTCCACCCCGCGCATGGTCATGCACATGTGCTTGGCGTCCACCACCACGCCGACTCCCTTGGCGTTCGTCACCTGCATCAGGGCCTCGGCGATCTGGCGCGTCAGGCTCTCCTGGATCTGCAGGCGCGCCGCGAACATGTCGACAATCCGGGCGATCTTGGACAAACCGATCACCTTGCCATTGGGCAGGTAGGCCACATGCACCTTGCCGATGATCGGCAGCAGGTGATGCTCGCACAGGGAGTACAGTTCGATATCGCGCAGCAGCACCATCTCGTCGTTGTCCGACGAGAACAGGGCCCCGTTGACGATACTGTCCAGGTCCTGGTGATAGCCACGGGTGAGATACTGCATCGCCTTCGCGGCGCGCATCGGGGTATCCAGCAGGCCCTCGCGCTGCGGGTTCTCGCCCAGACCGGCGAGGATGTCGCGGTAGCGCTCGGCGAGCTGTTCCGGAGCCGCCAGTGGCTGGCCCGAGGCATTGGTGGCCGTCGGCTCGTCGGCCGTCCGGGCGTCTGCATCCATCATCGAGTCCTTGTGTTCGCTCATTCTTGCGTTTTCCTCTTTCCGGGCCCGGTCAGGCGACCAGGGTGACCGCGAAGCCCGAAGCCAGCGCCAGCATCGCCCCGGCGGTCAGCACCAGGCGCAGGCCCAGGTAGCCCCGCGGCAATGCGCGGCGATACAGGCTCAGCCGATCCACCCACAGCACCCCGAGAAACAGCACCGTCAGGGTCATCAGTGCCTCCGGCAGCGGCTGCAGGACCGCCAGCCAGGCCAGGATGGACGGCACCACCGCCCACACCGGGGCCGCGATCGGGCCCACCCGGTGCTGCCGATCCACCAGGAAGATCCCCCAGTGGATCGCCCCCAGGAACGACAGGATCACCGCACCATAGAGCGCCAGGGCCTCCAGCGCGAAAGCCTGCCATTCGGGCTGGGCCATCCACGCGCCCAGCCCGAAGAATGCGAAGGGTAGCAGGCCGCCGAACCCCAGGACGTGCAGGGCGGGCGCGGCTGCGTCCGGGCGCGGCCCGTCGCCGCGCGCCTGCAACGCCCGCTGCCCCAGATACTCGCGCAACTCGGGCAGCCCGCCGATCACGCCCTCGCGCGCGATGAACAGCGGCAGCACGGCCGCGCCGGTGGCCTGCTGCAGCGCGTGGAACTGCTCGCGGTTGTGCGCCGACCCCATGCCCCACTCCAGCCGCTGCCAGCGGCCCGGAGCCGTTGCTTCCAGCAGCGCCTCGGCATCGCGAAAGTCCGACAGGCCGGACGTAATGCCCACAATCTCGTGCGTGGCCAGGGCCTCGCGCACCTCCGGCGGCCATTCGGGGGCGCCGGCCTGCGTTTGCTCGTCTGTCTTCACGGTCCATGTCTCCGTTGGTACGCGGGGTCTCGCGAAGCGCCCCCGGCACAGGAAACCCGGGAACTTTCGTCGGCGACCATTTACAAAGATTGTACAGCTATTGTATAAGTTGTCCATCACCTTTCGGGTCCGGAGAACCACCACCATGCAACGCTCGCGCATCGCCGTCATCGGTGGAGGCATCGCCGGCCTGTCCGCCGCCTGGATCCTGCAGACCCGCCACCACGTGCAACTGTTCGAGTCGGAACCGGAACTCGGTGGTCACGCCCACACCGTGGACGTGCCCGACCCGCAGGGGCCCACACCCATCGACACCGGGTTCGTCGTCTACAACGAGCGCAACTACCCGCTGCTGACCCGGCTGTTTACGCATCTGGGCGTCGCCACGCAGGACACCGACATGTCCTTCGGCTACTCGCGCCAGCCCGCCGGGGTCGAATATGCCGGCTCCGATCTGAACACCCTGTTCGCCCAGCGCCGCAATCTGGTGCGCCCGCGTTTTCTGCGCATGGCGGGCGACATCCTGCGGTTCAACCGCCTGGGCAAGGGGCTGTTCGAACGTCACGAGAGCCCGGAAGGCACACTGGGGGCCTTCCTCGACCGGCACCGCCTGGGCCGCGGTTTCACCGAGGACTACCTGCTGCCGATGGCCGCCGCGATCTGGTCCTGCCCGCCGGAGGCGATCCGCGAATTCCCGGCCGCCAGCTTCCTCCAGTTCTTCCACAATCATGGCCTGCTGGACCTGCGCGACCGCCCGCAGTGGCGCACCGTGGTCGGCGGCAGCCGCGAATACGTACAGCGCCTGGCGCAACGCCTGGAACCCGGTTGCATCGTCCACCAGCCGGTGCGCGCGGTGATGCCGGAGTCCGGTCAGTGGCGCGTCCTGACCGATGCCCAGGGCATCGGGTTCGACGCGGTGGTGTTCGCCTGCCACGCCGACACCGCGCGCTGGCTGCTGAATGGCGCTGTCCCCGCGCGCGACCGGCTCCTTTCCGCCTGCCGCTTCCAGGCCAATCACGCCATCCTGCATACGGACCCAGCCCTGATGCCCCGCTCGCGCCGGGTCTGGTCCTCCTGGAACTACCTGTCCGGGCGGACTACACAGGCCCGCGACCGCGTCTCGGTGTCGTACTGGATGAACCGTCTGCATCGCCTGGAACGCCGTCAGGACTACATCATCAGCCTGAACCCCTGGCGAGACCCGCACCCCAGCCTGGTCCTCGGCGAGCAGCACTGGGAACACCCGGTCATGGATACCGCGGCGGAGGCGGCCCGCCAGCGTCTGGCGGCGACCCAGGGCGAGGATGGCCTGTATTTCGCCGGGGCCTGGATGGGCTACGGCTTCCACGAAGACGGCCTGCGCTCGGCCGTCCGTGTCGGTCAGACCATGGGCATCGAACCGCCCTGGTCGCACGCGCCGGATGCCCCCGCCCGTCCCGGTCACACGCCGGTGGCCACCGCACACGGCGGCGGGCCGGCCCCGCTCGGCGCGCCGGCGGCGCAATCGCGGAACACCTGAATGGACGCCGCCCTCGTACACGGCACGGTGCTGCATCAGCGGTTCTTCCCGCAGCAGTACCGCTTTCGCTACCCGGTCATCAGCGCGCTGTTCGATATCGACCGCCTCGCCGAGACCACCCGGCGCTGCCGCTTGTTCTCGCGGGACGGCTTCAACCTGTTCAGCCTGCGCACCCGGGACCACGGGCCGCGCGACGGCCGCCCCTGGCGGCCCTGGATCGAGGCGCATCTGGCCGATTACGGCATCGACCTGGCCGGCGGTCCGATCTATCTGCTGGCCATGCCGCGCGTCCTCGGGCATGCCTTCAACCCGCTGAGCGTCTGGTATGCCTGGCACGCCGACGGTGACCTGCGCGCGATCCTGCTGGAGGTGCGCAACACCTTTGGCGAGCACCACCACTACCTGCTGCACGAGCACGGCGCGCCCATGGCCGGTCCCGTGCGCCAGGAGAAGCAGAAGGCCTTTCACGTATCGCCCTTCATCGACATGCACGCGCGCTACGCCTTCAGCCTGACGCCGCCGCGTGCGCAGGTCGGGGCATCCCTGCGGATCGCGATCAACGAATACCAGGATCAGGACCTGATGCTGACGGCCACACAGCATGGCCGCCTGCGCCCGTTCAGCGACCGCACCCTGCTGGGCGCCTTCCTGAAACAACCCTGGATGACCCTCAAGGTCCTGCCGCTGATTCACTGGCAGGCGCTGAAGATCTGGTGGCGTGGCGGGCGCTACCACCCGCGGCCCGCACCCCCCGCACAGGAGATCGACTAATGGCCCTCAACCACCTCGACACCCCGCAGGACGAAACCACCCGGCCGGACTGGGCCCTGCGCCTGATCGCGCGCGCACTGAAGGACATCGACACCGGGCAGATCACCCTGATCGGCCCGTCGGGCGACCGCATCACCCTGCGCGGGCGCAAGGCCGGAGCCGAAGCCGTCTGGCACTTCCGCCGACCGTGGCGCGCGATCCTGCGCCTGCTGCGCCACGGCGACATCGGCTTTGCCGAGGGCTTCATCAGCGGCGACTGGATCACCCCGGACCTGCCAAGCCTGCTGCGCTTCGCCACCGACAACGAGCCCGCCCTCGCGGCCCTGGCGGATCGTCCGGCCTGGCAGCGCGGCCTCGACCGCCTGCGTCACTGGCGGCACCGCAACAGCCGGCGCGGCAGCCGCGCCAACATCCGCTTCCATTACGATCTCGGCAACGACTTCTACGACCTGTGGCTGGACCGCACGATGAGCTATTCGTCGGCCCTGTTCACCCGCGGCGACGAGGCCCTGGAACAGGCCCAGACGCAGAAGTATGCCCGCCTGCTGGATCAACTGGACGCCGAACCGGGCGCGCATATCCTGGAGATCGGCTGCGGCTGGGGTGGCTTCGCCGAGATGGCGGCCCGGCGCGGTTATCGCGTGACCGGCGTCACCCTGTCGCAGGAGCAGCTCGACTACGCCCGCGAGCGGATCGAACGCGCCGGCCTGAGCGATCGCGTGGAACTGCGCCTGCAGGACTACCGCGACCTCGACGGGACCTTCGACCACGTGGTCTCCATCGAGATGTTCGAGGCGGTGGGCGAGCAGTGGTGGGCGACCTACTTCGACAAAGTGCGCGCCTGCCTGCGCCCCGGCGGCCGCGCGGCGCTGCAGGTGATCACCATTGCCGAGCACGCCTTCGAGCACTACCGCCGCAATGCCGACTTCATCCAGCTCTACATCTTCCCCGGCGGGATGCTGCCCTCGGTCCCGCGCTTCAACGCGGAGGCCGAACGGGCCGGGCTCGCCGTGACGGACCAGGCCTTCTTTGGCGCGGACTACGCGCGCACCCTGCGCCACTGGCACCAGGAGGTGCGCCAGGCGGAGCCGGTGATCGAGGCGCTCGGCTATTCACAATCCTTCCTGCGCATGTGGCGCTACTACCTGGCGTACTGCGAAGTCGGCTTCGACACCGCCCGCGTGAACCTGATGCAGGCCGTCCTGCAAAACCCCGCCGATGCCACCGCCTCGGGCAGCAATGCCCCCGCGACTCGATGAAGTGAACACCCTGCGCTGGCCGCGGCTGTTCGCCTACGGCGGTCTGGGCATGCCCCTGGCCGTCCTCGGCCTGCCGCTGTACGTCTTCCTGCCCGCGCATTACGCCGAGCACACCGGCCTGGGCGTCACCCTGGTCGGTCTGCTCCTTCTTGCGGCGCGGCTGCTGGATGTCGTGACCGACCCGCTGGTCGGCCACCTGTCCGATCGCATCCCCGGGGCCTGGCGCCGGCGCGCGGTGATGCTGGCCGGCGTGCCGCTGCTGTTGCTCGCCGCGCCGTTCCTTTTCCGCCCGCCGGCCGAGGCCGGCGCGGGATACCTGCTGCTGTTCAGCACCCTGGTCTATCTGGGCTGGACGCTGGTCGCCCTGCCCTATGCGGCCTGGGGCGCGGAGCTCTCCGGCGACTACCACGAACGCTCGCGCATCACCGCCGCGCGCGAGGGCTTCGTCGTACTGGGTACGGTCACGGCCGCCGCACTGCCGGCGGTCCTCGGCCTGCAGGACGATGCCGGGGCAGCGCTCGCAGCCCTCGCGGTGCTGCTGTGGGTACTGCTGCCGGTCGCCTTCCTGATCCTGCTGTGGCGCGTGCCGGAACGCCCCGGAAGGCTCGCGCCCGTGCCGTGGCGCGCTGGCTGGGGCCTGCTGCTGGGCAACCGCCCCTTCCGCCGACTGATCCTGGCGTGGATCCTGAACGGCACCGCCAACGCGATCCCCGCCACGCTCTTCCTGCTGTTCATCACCCACGTGCTGGAGGCGCCAGGCCATGCCGGGCCGCTGCTGCTGGTTTACTTCGCCACCGGCATCCTCGCCCTGCCGCTGTGGCTGCGCCTGGCGCGGCGCCTGCCCAAACATCGGGTCTGGACACTCTCGATGCTGCTGGCCTCCAGCTTCTTCATCTGGGTGCCGTTCCTCAGCGCCGGTGACGTGCTGGCGTTCTACGCCATCACCGTACTGACCGGGCTCAGCCTCGGGGTCGATCTCGCCCTGCCGGCCGCGATGCAGGCCGATGTGATCGACCAGGACACCGCCGACGGCGGCGGCGAGCGCGCCGGGCTGTTCTTCGGCCTGTGGGGCATGGCGACCAAGCTGGCCCTCGCGCTGGCCGTCGGCCTCAGCTTCCCGCTACTGGGTGCGGCCGGATTCTCGGCCGATGGCGACAACAGCCCCACCGCCCTGCTCGTCCTGGCCCTGGCCTACGCCGGCCTGCCGGTCCTGTTCAAGCTCGCGGCAATGGCCCTGATCTGGCGCTTCCCCATCGACGCCGACGCCCAGCACACCCTGCGCGAACGCATCCACGCGCGCGAACAAGCCACCATCCCCGCCCAGCCCGGAGGCACCCACCCATGATCCACCGTAACCGACCCGCCCGTTTCGTGGCCTCGCTTCTGGCCACCCTGTTGCTGACCCTGTCGCTCGCCGCCCCGGCCGCGGCCGCCACCGAGATCGACGGCGTGCGCTTCGCCGAATCGGTCACCATCGACAACACCACAGTGCCCCTGCGTGCGGGCCGGCTCTATCGCTACACGGTGTTCCGCGTCTACGTCGGGGCGCTCTACGTACCCGAAGAAGTCGCTCCGGAGGATGTCCTGACCGCCGACGTGCCCAAGCGCCTCGAGCTGGAATACCTGCGCGCGATCAGCGCCGACGACTTCCGCCGCAGTGGCAACCGCCTGCTCGAAGACCAGCAGGACTCGGAAACACTAGCGGCGCTGGCCGACCGGCTCGACACCTTCAACGCCGCCTACCGCGACATGGAGGCCGGCGACCGCTACGCACTGGAATACCGCCCGGGCCACGGCACCCGCCTGCTGCAAAACGGTACCCCGCTGGTCGAGGTCCCCGGCCACGACTTCGCCGAGGCCTATTTCGGCATCTGGCTGCACCCGGAAGAACCCCTGTCGCGCCGCTTCCGCGACACCCTGATCGGCGCACGCTGATCGCCGAACAGCAACGACCAGTCATTGCGAGGCGCGAAGCGCCGCGGCAATCGCCCAGCCTCTGGCACCGCGCCCATGCCGTGCCCGTCAACGCGAGGCACCATGCGCCGTGGCGATCGCCTCGCGGTGCCTCACGACAAAATACCGGTCACCACGCAGGGCCCGCAGTACCCCGCCCTCCTGCCGGCCAAGCCCGGCATCGAACACCCACCGTTCCGAGAAACCCTTCACAGGAAGATTCCCCCAACCTGAACTAGACTCTTCCGTCCGGGGCCAGGGTCAGGACGGCCGGGGAGCCAGCCACGCAATCGGATTGCTGGCACACGCGGGCGCGGCTCTCCTTTACGGCATGCCGGAGGAGGATACCCATGCAACATCGCATCACCTTGCGGGAGGCCACCTGGCCTGCCGACGCCGACGCACTGTCCCTGATCCGCCGCGAGGTCTTCGTCGAGGAGCAGGGCGTACCCGAGGCCCTGGAATTCGATGGCCTGGACGCCGCCACCCTGCACTGGCTGGCGACCGGGCCGGAGGGTGAACCGGTCGGCACCCTGCGCCTGTTGCCCTCCGGCCAGATCGGCCGCATGGCCGTGCGCAAACCCTGGCGCGGGCACGGCATCGGCTCGCGCCTGCTGGACTGCGCCATCCAGGCCGCCGCCCGCCACGGCTGGCGCGAGGTCTGGCTGAACGCCCAGAACAGCCGCATCGGCTTCTACGCCCGCCACGACTTCTTCGTCATCAGCGACACCTTCGAGGACGCCGGCATCCCCCACCGCCGCATGCTCCACCGCATCCACACCCCAATCCCGCGCCCGGCGGCACCCTATTCCCATGCCACCCTCCCCCACGCGGCCCAGTCACTGTAGCCCCGCTCGCGCCCAGTAGGAGCCGGCTTGCCGGCGAAGCCCCTGCCAAAGTCAGACGCGGGCAGGGGCTTCGCCGGCAAGCCGGCTCCCACAGGGGATATGCACGGATCTCACAGATCTTGCCTATCCGCTTCTGCCACCGTACTCATATCTCTGATTCGCGCCCGAAACGCTCCCCTAACCCCCCCGGGGAACACGACCCGGAGCAATGATGCGAACCCACCCCCACTCCCCTATGCTGAGGGAAGGACCCTCAACCCGAGCGAGACACCGATGACCGCCCCCGAACGCGACCCGACCCTGATCGACGCCGAGGCCCTGCTGGCCGAGCTCCTGGCCGCTACGCGCCGACGCCTCTGGCTGCATGCCCGCGTCGCCCTGCTGGCCGAGATCGCCGGGCCCGACCTGGGCGCGGAACTGGCCGGGATCGCACGCCGCCACCGGCATACCGACATCCGCCTGCTGGTCGACGACGACCTGGCGCTCAAGGAACAGCTTCCGAGCCTGGTGGAAAGCATCAAACGCCTGCTCAGCGCAGTCTCGGTGCGCCGCCTGGAGGCCGCCGAGGAAAGCCCGCTGACCGTCACCGCGATTGCCGACCACAGCGGCTGGATGCAGCTCACCCAGGCCGGCGGGCGCCGCATACTGCGCGGCGACGTCGACGATCGGCCGGGCACCCAGCGCGCCGTCCAGGACTTCGAGGCCAACTGGAGTCTCAGCGATGAAGCCGTCGAACTCCGCCGCCTCCTCGTCTGAGCCGCCCGACATGACCGAGCGGCGTTACCTCCTGCGAGCCGCCCTCGCGCTGGCGGCTGGCACCCTGCTCCCCGGCCTCGCCGGTGCACGCGACACCCACGCCGAGGTCGCCGTGCTGCCGCTGCAACACCGACCGGCGAACAGCCTGCTACCCGAGCTGCAGGCCCTGTTCGGCGACACCGCCACCCTGCGCGGCGACGGCTTCCGGCTGCTGGTACGCGCCGACGCCCGCACCCTGCAACAGATCCGCGAAGTCGTCGCCGAACTCGACACGCCGGCCCAGGACCTCGTCCTCTCCGTACGCCGCCACCGCGACGCCCCGCGCACCGAACGCGGCACCGGCCTCGAGTTCGAGAGCGGCCCGGAGGGCACCGAGGGCCGCATCTCCAGCCAGCGGCTGCGCACCACCCGCCGCGACGACCAGACCCAGCACCTGCGCCTGCGGGAAGGCACCGAGGCCATCATCCTGGTCGGCGAGACCCGCGCCGCCGGCTTCCGCATCCTCCACGGCCGCGCCGGCGTCGGCATCGAACCCCTGCTGCAGGAGACCGCCCGTGGCTTCCGCGTCCGCCCCCAGGTCCAGCCCGACGGCCGCATCCGCATCGCCATCTCCCAGCTCCACGAAGGCCCCCTCCCCCGCGGCGCCGTGGACCGCGACGCCATCGACACGCAACTCACGCTGGAGCCGGGCACCTGGCACACCCTCGGCGGCGTCCACACCGAAACCGACGTCACGGAACGCGGCCTCGCCTCCCGCCGCACCACCCGCGACCGCGACACCCTCACCCTCGAAATTCGCGTCGATCCCGCCCGCTAGCCCGCTCCCATGATGCGATTCGCTTCGCTCATCGGCATCCTACGGAATAGAACTGCCCGTAGGGTGCGTTGACCCCGCGAAACGCACCCACAACGGCGGGAGTCACCCCTTCGACCAAACCCGCCAGATGGCACGCCGACACACCCGATCAGCGTCCCGGAAACCGCAACGCGGTTATCCGGGATGTCCCCCGCCCGCCCGAACATACCCCTCTGGCACGCCCCCACACCGTGGTGATACAGTCGTTTAAACAATGTCTATACATCTTGCGGGTGGAGCAATGGCCGAGACACGACTGAACATCAAGCGCTGGGGCAACAATCTGGGCGTCCGGCTTCCTGCGGCCATCGCGCGCGCAGCGCAACTGGAGGCGGACCAATCTGTGATCGTCTCCGTCGAAGGCAACCAGATCGTAATCCGTCCGGAAACCACTCCATCCATGAGCCTGGAGGAACGCCTGAAAGGATTCGACCCGGACAAGCATGGCGGCGAGGCCATGTGCACGGACGTGATTGGAAATGAACGATGGTAAAGCGTGCAGTACCCAAGGACTGGGTACCCCGGCGCCGTGACGTCATCTGGATAGACTGCAACTCTCAGGCCGGGCGGGAAATGCGAGATATTCACTCCTTCCTCGTCCTGTCGCCGACCCAATTCAACGCCCGAACCTCGCTGGTTCTGGGGCTCCCCATGACCACTGCCGATTACAATGCGACCAACCCCTTCGCCGTGGTGGCGGGCACGACGCCGGATGCAAGAACCAGCTACATCCTCTGCCACCAGGTAAAGTCCTTCGACTGGCGCCAACGCAACGCGACACCCCATCCAGCCGGACAAGTGCCACAGGGGACCTACCGGGAAGCCTGCGCGGTCCTCAACCAGATCCTCGAACTCTGCCCCGATCCCGCCTAGCGGGGAACCGACGGGGTCAAACCTGGAACCGACGGGGTCAAACCTTGCCTTTTGCCCCCGCGGACACGATTCGACTCACTCGCGAAAAATGCAGACCGAAATAGTCACCGATAGCTTTCAGCGTGTAGCCACCGGACGCATACGCGCGCCGAATGGCTTCATTCCTCGGGAAGCTTGCCTCCAGGAATTCGAGCGTCGGCGGCACAGGCCGCTGCTGGGCCTTGGGGTATTCCGGATCCAAGTCCAGCCTGCCGGACTGACCTGCCAGCCGCGCCTCGACAAAGGCCTCGGAGCCAAGAAATAGCTGCGCATACAGATCATTCCAGGGGGAGGTGCGTCCGATTCCCTCATGGACAAACCGCCGATAGGCCTGCTGTCGGGAGGCGGCCGGCCCGAATTCGTCCAGCACGCGATCCGTCGATAGCCACGAGACGGCGTCCGAAAGGCCCGCGGTGGGCCGGTAGCTGCTCCACTCCCAGTCCGCAGGATCGGCGATCAGATGCGCACGCACCGGATTGAGGACGATGTAGCGCGCCAATTCCAGAAGATACGACTCGCGCTCGACCAGGATCGCCTTGTACCGGCCTTGAAGCACATGACCCACACGCCGGTGACGGCGGTTGAACCGCTGCGTGTAAACGCCATTCAGCCACTGCATCCCCCGGCCCAGGTTCGCATCCGGCGTCTCTACCAGAAGGTGATAGTGGTTGCCCATCAGGCAGTACGCAAAGACCACCCAGTTGAAGCGCTCGACCGCCTGCGCCAGCGTTTCTTCGAAGCGCCGATGGTCAACGTCATCCAGATAGATCCAGTCCCGCCGATTGCCGCGCGCCGTCACGTGATACAACGCCCACGGATACTCCAATCGCACCGATCGAGCCATCCCTGCTCTCTCCAGCTTGTCCCTGACAATCGCTAGTACAACCTAAATCAGACCGTACCAACAACCCGCTTCCGACCGGCCTACCGCCCGTCCAGACGTCGAATCGGGCGCGCGGAAACCCCGAGGGGCAAAAGGCAAGGTTTGACCCCGTGGGTTCCACGGAAAAGTCGGTACGGTTCATGGGTTCCAGGGGCAAAAGGCAAGGTTTGACCCCGTGGGTTCTGTACTGTGACCCCGTGGGTTCTGTACTGTCGCCATCGGCTGAACACCAGCGTCGTCGAAGGCATCAACAACACCATCAAGGTGATCAAACGCCGCGCCTACGGCTACCGCGACCAGGAATACTTCTTCCTCAAAATCCGCGCTGCGTTCCCCGGTAATGCTCGATGAACCCAAAAAAGGCCCCGAACGGGGCCGAAAGATACGCACAAAAAACGGGGCCCCTGGGGGCCCCGCAAAACAAGCTACAAACTTGTTGTTATACCGCTTGGTAGCAGTGGCTGCCCTTAGAAGGACACCCGCATGCCGGCACCGACGCCGGTGAAGGAATCACCGCCAGCGCTGATGTTGCCGGTACCCGGACGGGCAAACGGAACATTGCCGTCGTAGTCAGCATAATTCACGCCGGCGAAGGCCATCACACGGTTGCTGAAGTTGTGCTTCACAGCCAGCGCAACGTAGTCGACGTTGCCGTTGTCTTGGCGACCGGGCATGGTTTCGGAGTTGCGGGTGTGGCCCAAGGTCAGCACGAAGTCGTTGCGGCCCATGGTGTAGACACCGGAGACGAAGCCACCGATGGCATCGCGTTCGGTGTTACCGGCGGCGTCGTCGAACTTGTAGTCTTCGATCTCGCCGACCACACGGAACGCACCGGACTTCCAGTCGGCGCCGACCTTGCTGGCACGGAAATCAGCGCCGTCATAGCGATAGTCATCGGCATTGGTGTGGGCCACGTACAGATCCACGGCACCGAGGTCGAAGTTCAGACGGCCGGAGATGGCCTGCTCGCCACTGCCGTTGCCGTTGTTCTGGGCAATCGCAACCTGCAGACCGACCATGCCGAAGCTGTTGCCGTACTTGATCACGCGATCTTCGTACGAGCCGTTACCCAGCCCACCGATGCCGGCGGAGCTTTCGGTCGGATCAACGAGCCCATCATCATCAAGGCCAACGCCAAAGAAGCCCGCATCGGCGGTACCCAGACGAACGCCATTACCACGGCCCTGCAAGAACGTACCGTTCAGCGGATCCTTGCCAGCGGTGGCGTACGGCAGGTTCTGGCGACCGATGGTCACGCGACCGAAGTTGCCGTCGAGGCCGACGTACTGGTCACGCGCACCGGAATTCAGACCGCTGGTGGTCTGGGCGTCCTGCTCGATCTTCATCAGGGCGGTCAGGCCGTTGCCCAGATCGTGGTTGACCATCACGCCCAGACGGTTCGGGCCGTTGCCATCGGCAACCCAGCCAGCGCCACCAGCGTCCTGCATGCGGAAGCCGTTATCGAAGTTGTTGTTGCCACCGGAGTGGTGGACGACCTGCGTCTGCAGCTGGCCGAACAGGGTGACGTTGGAGTCAGCGGCGGCGAAGGCCGGGACTGCGAAGGCGCCGGCAACGGCGACTGCGAGAATCTGTTTTTTCATGTTGCGTATCTCCCAGGAGAGGTATGTGTTCGTTTCTACGCCTGCATCCACGGTCGATGCCGCGAATGACAGGTGTTTTATATACACCACGGTGTCTCGTTTCAACCCCTAGGCGGGAAAAAATTGCCACAGTAAGGGGGTATCCGTGACGGGGAGCGCTTTTCGGTAGATCAACGACTTGCGTGCGGAGGCTTCGAGGGTGCTTGAATTGGTTTGCAACATGCTGAATTACTGGGTTAATGAGCTACAGCTTATGGTTGCCCCGCGGGACGTGGCGAGAATTCGATCAGGTTTTGCTTATTTTTCTCGGGTTTGCGGGCGGCGCGGCATTTCTCGGATCTGAAGGGGCCGGATCGTCGGATCGGATGCGTTGGGTTTTTGCAACAAGCGATGGTTTGGGCCGGGTCATGGACGGGGTGTTGCGGAAAGCAGACAGCGGTGCGGCGGTATGAGCGTGGGTCGTGACGACTCGATGGCTTTCGGGCTTTGGCGGGGGCTTCGCGGGCGAGCCCGCTCCCACAGGGTGGAAGGAAAGAAAGGGAGAGGCTGGTAGCCAGGCGCAGGCCGGAGGTTCGAGGGGAGGGCTTCTCGTTCGGTCGTGCCGGAAACCACGCTGGGGTTATCCGGAACCTCGTGCCTGGGTGGTAGTAGGTACGCGGGGTATCGCTCCAAGGCTGGTGATCCCGGCTCTTCGCTTCGCTGCGGCCGGGATGCCGACGGGGGCGGATACGGGCGGCGCATGCTGCTGGGGCGGGTCGAGGGTGACACCGCTGGCTACGGCGATCCGATTGAAACTCGACTCGGGAGGGCCTGAACCGTCAGGCGCTGCTCGCGAACACAGCGACCCCGGCTCGGCGAGCCGCAGTGATCAGGGCCTGGTCCAGCGTGGCAAGGGTGGCGCCGTACTGAAGCGCGAGTGCGAGATAGGAAGCATCGTACGCGGAAAGGCCATAACGCCTGGCCAGTTGAAGCGTCAGGCCGAAGACCGGATCGATGCCGCCGGGGTCAACGGCCACCATGAGATCCTGCAGTAGCGCGAGGAAGCGCGTGGTTTCAGCTTCGGTCACCAGGCCCTGGCTTTCCGCACGGGCGACTACGTTGGCGACCTCCAACGGCCAGACGGATGGCGCGATCAGACGGATATCGCCCGACTCGATGGAACGCAGGACCGTAGCCGCGACTTCCTGGTCGGCGGTACTACCATCGGACAGCAACCAGCGCATCACGATCGAATTGTCGAGCACTAGATCCATCAGTCACGCCCCGACTCGACGAGGGCCTTGATATCCACTGCCCCGCGCGCTGGAGCCTCGGCCATCAGCTGCCGGAGGTTCCGCGCGGCCTGCACACGCCTGGGCGCATCGTCCTCCTCCAGTGGCACAAGCGCAGCCACGGGCCGTCCGCGCTGCGTGATGGTAAAACGTCCGCCCGCCTGCACCTTTCTAAGGAAACCGGAAAGGTGTGTCTTGGCATCGTGAGCCCCGATGATTTCGTGGTGAGACATGTTTGTACCTTAATGGACCGGTAGGTGGACTGGTTGAAGTCAATATAGCACCTGATGATACGGGGAGCGGAGGAAACCTTGGCAGGGGCCGCGCCGCCAGGTCCGGCCCCCATTCAGCATGGTGCCCAGTTGAACCGCGAGGGAGCATCCGGAGATCCCGGCTCTTCGCTTCGCTGCGGCCGGGATGACGGTGCGGGTTCGGGTACGGCGGTTGAGCGTGCGGTTGGGACGGAGCGATACGGGCACGATGCGGTTTGTGGCGCGCGGCGTATCCGGCGTGCGGGTGATGCCGTAGGGGCTTCCGGGCTTTGGCGGGTGCTTCGCCGCCGAGGCGGCTCCTACGCGGCCATGGCCGGCGGCACCAGTGGGAGCCGCCTTGGCGGCGAAGCTCCTGCCAAAGGTCGGCGCGGGCAGGAGCTTCGCCTGCAAGCAGGCTCCCACTGGGCGAAAACGGACGGAGGAGATACGGCGGTTGAATAGCTGCGTGCTTGCAGCTAATCGAGGCCAAAGGCGCGCAGGGCAAGGCGACGTTTGAGGGGGGTGGCCTGGTCGACCAGGCGGATGCCGAGGCCGCGCAGTTCGGGGAGGCCGGCGGCGTGGGTGGCGAAGATCAGGCGGAAGCCGTCCATGGCACGTTGCATGAAGGCGTTCTCGGCGCGACGGTCGCGGGTGTAGGCGCGCAGCACGGTCTCGGCGCCCGGGTCGCGGCGGGCGGGGCCGTGCAGGCGTTCGACCAGGGCGCGGGCGTCGGCCAGCCCGAGGTTCAGGCCCTGCCCGGCCAGCGGGTGGATGGTGTGGGCGGCATCCCCGGCCAGGGCCACACGGCCGGCGTGGTAGTCCCGGGCATGGCGGGCCACCAGCGGGAAGCTGGCGCGCTTCGATGTGGCGGTGATCGTCCCCAGGCGGTGGTCGATCACCGCCTCCAGCGCCCGGCAAAAACCGGCGTCGTCCAGCGCCAGCGTGTCGTCGGCCTGGTGTTCGGGCTGGGACCAGACGATGGAGCTGCGTCCGTCCGCCAGCGGCAGGAAGGCGATGATCTGGTCGTCGACGAAGCGCTGCCAGGCGGTGTCCTCGTGCGGGCGCTCGGTGGTCACGGTCGCGACCACACCGCGGGCGTGATAATCCTGCTCGCGCACCGGGATGCCCATGCGGGTGCGCAGCGGCGAGTGCGCGCCATCGGCCGCCACCACCAGCCGTGCGGAGGCCAGTAGCGCGTGCTCCGGGCCGTAGACATCCACCCGGTCCGGGCGGGCATCCACGCTCCTCCACTCGGTCTCGGGCCACAAGGCCACGCCGGCGGCCTCCAGCTCGGTCCACAGCACGGCCTCGAGCGCGGCGTGTTCGACGGTCCAGCCAAGTGCCGGTACGCCCAGCTCGTCGGCGTCGAAGCGGATATGGCCGGGACCGTGGGCGTCCCACACGGCCATGCCGGAGAAGGCATGGGCACGGCGCGCCTCGAGGGCGTCTTGCACCCCCAGGCGGGCCAGGAACTCCATGGAGGCGATGTTGAGCGTGGCGACGCGCGTCACCGGGGTCGCGTCGCTGAAGGTGGGCGCGGCAGCGCGCTCCAGCAGCCCGACGCGCAGGCCCTGGCGCGCGGCGCCCAGGGCAATGGCGCCACCAACCGCGCCGGCGCCCACCACCAGCAGGTCCAGCACGTCGCGGGAACCGGACGCGCTCATGCCCCGCCCCCTGCGTCCGGCCGCGCGAGATGGCGCGCGGTATGGCGCGGCAACGGGCCAAGGCCCATCGCCGCCTGTGCGAGGCGATCGCGCGCCGGACGCAGTCGGTCCACGGCCATCATCCCACTGCCCAGCGAATGCCCGCGCAGGCCGGCCGTTTGCAGCATGCCGCGGGCAAGAAAGTCGGTGGTGGCGACCACGCCGCTCACGTCACGACGGCGGGTCCGCGCATACGCCTCCAGCGTGGCCGACGCGCCGGGATCGGCCACGAAACGCGGGGTGCCATCCGGTTCGCACCCGTCGCGCAGTGTGCCCAGCAGCGTGGCGACATCGCGCAGGGACAGGTTCAGCCCCTGCCCCGCCACGGGATGCACCGCGTGCGCGGCATTGCCCAGCAACAGCGCGCGTTCCGCGACCGGTTCCGGGGCATGCACCCGTTCCAGCGGAAAACGCACCACGCGGCCGGCCGGGCGCAGGCGGCCCAGCGTCCAGCCGAAGCGGCCTTGCAGCTCGCGCAGGCGCTCGGCCTCGTCCAGCTCCAGCCGCCGCTCGCAGGCCTCCGGCGGGGCCACCCAGACGACGTTCATGCGCCCGTCCGCCTGCGGCAGCAAGGCCAGCGGCCCCTCGTCGGTAAAGCGCTCGAAGGCCTGGCCGTTGTGCGGCCGCGCCGGCTGCACGTCAAAGACCAGGGCATCCGCCGCGTAACGCAGGCGGTTCACCGGCAGACCCAGGGCCTTGCGCGTGGGGGACTGGATGCCGTCGGCGGCCAGGATCAGGCGGGCGGCCCAGGTGTCCTCGCCTTCGACGCCGTCGATGCGCAGCACGCGGCGCCCATCCGTCACGTCCCCCACGCCCGCCAGCGTGGACTGGTAGCGCACATCCACACCGGCGTCGCGGCAGGCCGCGTCCAGCATCGGCTCCAGCGCGACGGCCGGCACCACCTGCCCGAGGGCCTGGCGGCCATGGTCGGCGGCATTCAGATGCACCCGCCCCAGCCCGCCGCGACGGCTGACGACGATGGAGCGGATCGCGGTGGCCCGCTGCGCCAGTGGCGCCCAGTACCCGAGATCGTCGAGGAACTGCACGGAGCCGGCCGCCAGGGCATAGCCACGGGTGTCGTTGGCGTGTGCATCCGGCGCGGGTGGTGCCCCGCGCTCGAACAGCGTGACCGCATAGCCCGCGCGCGCCAGGGTACAGGCGGCGAGGCCGCCGACCGGCCCGCCGCCGACGATGGCGATGTCGCAGGTGTTTGTTGTCAAGACTCACCCCGCAAGGGTGGGTCCGACGCTCCATTCGCCTGCAAGCAGGCTCCTACGAGGGGGTGGGTATCTCTGGAGGAGCCTGCTTGCAGGCGAATCGCACCGGCCCGGACTCCCGGTCGTTCACTGAAACGGAACAGATGATGGGCGGGCATGGTCAGTCCCAGCCCGGGAGGTCGCCGGCCATGCAGGCCTCGATGTCGGCGACGGTCTTGGGGCAGTCGGCGGTGAGGACCTCGCAGCCGTCGCGGGTGACGGCGACGTCGTCCTCGATGCGCACGCCGATGCCGCGCAGTTCCTTCGGCGCATCACTGTAGGGCCCGAAATAAAGCCCGGGTTCCACGGTCATCACCATGCCGGGTTCCAGCTGACGCCAGGCGTCGCCGACGCGGTAGTCGCCGACATCGTGCACGTCCAGCCCCAGCCAGTGGCCGGTGCGGTGCATGTAGAACGGGCGGTAGGCCTGGTCGCGGATCAGCTTGTCCAGGCGACCCTTGAGTACCCCCAGTTCCTTGAGCCCGCGGGTCAGTTCGCGCACGGCGGTGGCGTGCGGGGTGTCCCAGTCATTGCCCGGGCGTACCTGTTCGATCGCGGCGAGCTGGGCGGCCAGCACGCACTCGTAGACCTCGCGCTGGCGTTCGTCGAAGCGACCGGAGACCGGAAAGGTGCGGGTGATGTCGGACGCATAGCCCTGCACCTCGCAGCCGGCGTCGATCAGCAGCAGGTCGCCGGCGTTCAGCTCGGCGCGGTTCTCGATGTAGTGCAGGATACAGCCGTTCTCGCCGCCACCGACGATGGAGGGATACGCGGTCTCGGTTCCGTAGCGGTGGAACTCGTGCAGCAGCTCGGCCTCCACCGCGAACTCGGTCAGGCCCGGCCGGCAGGCCTGCATCGCGCGCACATGCGCTTGAGACGAGATGGCGGCCGCGTGGCGCATCAATTTGAGCTCGGGGGCCTTCTTGAACAGCCGCTGCTCGTGCAGGTGGTGCTCCACCGCGACGAACTCGTGCGGTGCGCGCACGCCGTTGCGGGCCTTGGCCCGCACCCGGTTCACCCAACCGAACAGGCGCTGGTCCAGCGGCTCGTCGCGCCCGAACGGGGCGGCCAGCACGGCGCGGTTCTCCATCAGCCCCGGCAGGATCTCGTCGATGTCCTCGATCGGGAAGGCGCACTCGGCCCCATGGGTCTCCATCGCACCGTCCGGCCCGGCGCGGCGGCCCTGCCAGGTCTCCTGGGTCGGGTCGCGGTCGCGGCAGAACAGGATGTACTCGCCGGCCGGCCGCCCCGGCACCAGCACCGCCACCGCATCCGGCTCCGGGAAGCCGGTCAGGTAGAGGAAGTCGCTGTCCTGACGGAAGGGATACTCGACATCCCGGTTGCGGGTGCGCTCGTGAGCGGCAGGAACGACGATGATCGCCTCGGGTCCGAGCGCCCGCATCAGACGCTGGCGGCGCCGGGCGAACTCGCCCTGGGGGATCTCCGGCATCCGGCCCGGCCGGGGGGCTTGTCGCGTTCGCGTCATTGCATCGGGATCCGTTTCGGGTCGTCCGGGGCCAGCTCGTCGGCGATCAGCAAAACGCCCACGCGCACATATTCATTGAGCTCCTCGAAGGCGGCGGCGTTTTCCTCGTCGTCGTCCGGCTCCAGTTCGATGCGCGCGATCTCCGCGAAATCACGCAGGATCTCGCTGGCCTCGGCCGAGGGCTTCAGCTTACCCAAACGCGGCGTCTGCCCCAGCCCGGCGATGAAGCCGTCCACCCATTCCGACAGGGCCTGCGCCTGCGCCTCGATGGCTTCGTCCTCCGGCAGCAGTGGGCCGAAGCCCAGTTCTACGTCATACAGCTGGGCCAGCAGCGCGCGCCGGATCGCTTCCACGGTCTTGCCGAAGCGGTCCCCCGCGCCTTCGGTCAGCGGCAGGGCCTCGCCCAGGCTGCGCACCAGGGCGTCGACGTCGGCGCCCGGGTCCGCCACCAGGCAGCCGGTGAACAGCCCGTGGGCGGAGGCCGGCGTCTGCGCGAAACCCATGCTGCGCAGTCCGTGCTCCAGCTGTTCGCGCAGGGCGACGGGATCGCGCTCCAGTCCGTCCTGCGCCTTTGCGTTGCCGGTGCCTGGGTCGCCGACCATCAGAAGCTCTCCAGCCGCGCTTCGTAGGGGAAGAGCAGAAAGCGATAGAGATCGTCACCCACCTGCAGGTGCGTAAACTGCGGCTCGCCCAGCTTGATCGCGCTGGAACCGGTGGAAGACAGCATATTGAGACCGAAGCGTTTCTCTTCGATCAAGGCGTTCAACAGCTGTTCCAGCTCCGCGTGCGGCACGCTCCCCGTGTTGTCGACGATCCGGCACGGCTTTCCGTTATGGGCCGTGCCCTCGATCACGGTGGCCTCGGGTCCGGGTTCGGGGGGCTGGGTCATGGGCAGCAACACTTTCTTGAAACGGGATTCGCCGTATTGTGGCCAGCGCGGGCACCAGGCCGCAACAAACCCCGGAACGGCAAGTATGCGACCCGCAAAAAGTGAAGGTGTTCCAGCAAGAAGATGACCCAAGTTGACGCTTCGCGCGAAGCCCTCCTAGACTCCATGGATCACACGCCCTGCGGCGAAGGCCGCCTGCCAACCGGGACCGAGGCCATGCAGCCGAACGACGATTCCGCGATCGACCCGACCGAACGCCTGGAGGCCGCAATCACGCGCCTGCTGGAGGAGCACGCGGCCCTGCGCGAGGAAAACCACCTCCTGCAGGAGCAGGTCCGCCAGCTCAAGGGCGAGCGCGCGGCCTTCAAGGAGCGCAATGAGCAGGCGCGCCACCGGGTCGAGAACATGATCGCGCGCCTGCGCTCGATGGAGCACAGCGAATGAGCCAGTCCGAACCCGTCCGCGTCTCCATCATGGGCAAGGAGTACCAGATCGCCTGCCCGCCGGACGAGCGCGCCGATCTGTTTGCCTCCGCGTCGCTGATTGACGAGCGCATGCGGGAACTGCGTGATGGCGGGCGCGTGGTCGGCGCCGAGCGGATCGCGGTGATGGTGGCGCTGAATCTGGCGCACGAGCTGCTGGAATGCCAGCAGCAGAAGGCCGGTGGCGACTCCGCCGGCAGTTCGGCGCGGCTGGTCGCCCTCGCCGACCGCATCGAACAAACCCTGGGCTCGTCGCGCTAGCGCCATGGGCGGCGCCCCGCCGCCCTCCCCTTCTCCCGGCCATGCCCGGCCCGGGGACGGCCCGCCACCCGCTAACCCATATTCATCATCCGGTGTTTACGGAGGCTTCGGTCGGCCGCCTGCCTCGTGGTGGCTGGTCCTGGTTCGTCCTCCGGTGTTTATGGTGCCTTCGGTCCGCAACCTGCCGATTTTTGGCTAGGCCTGGTTCGTCCTCTGGTGTTTACGTGCCTTCGGTCCACGTACTGCCGTGCGCTGACTCGCCAGCGCGCCCCGAGTGACTTCTTTGCTCGTGCAAAGAAGTCACCAAGAAACACGCCCGACTGCCGCGACCCCGGCCCGCTGTGCGGGCCGGGGTTTCCCTCGCTCCGAGGGTTTTCGCGGGCGGCGCTGAACTCGCTGCGCCTGCGGCTCCGCTCAGACATCCAGCGCCTCTGATCCCGCGAAAACCCTCTCCGCTCGGCGCGACGACAACGGGGAGGCAGGTCAAAACAACGGCCGTCCCGACGATATTGCGAGTGGACGAAGGCTAGGTCTTCGGACATCTGGGCACGCTCGGCCTGCGGCCGTTGCGTGCCGCGCCCGCGTAGCGGGCGCCGGGGCTTTCGGGGGGCGCTGCCTATGGTTAGGAGTAAGCGTAGGGATACGGTCGGTTTTGACCTTCGCCTCCCGTATGGAGCCCCTTGCGGAAGGGTTCTCGGGCCGGCCCGTTTTCTATAAATTCGGGGCGCTGGATGTCTGAGCGGAGCCGAAGGCGCAGCGAGTTCAGCGCCGCCGGCCCAGCACGTCCGGAGCAAGGTTCCCGGGCGAAATCCGGGTGCCCTTCTTTGGGCACTTTCTTGGGCAAGCAAGAAAGTGCCTCGGGGCGCGCTGGCGAGTCAGCGCACGGCAGTATGCAGACCGAAGGCAGCGTAAACACCGAAGGATGAACCGGGACCAGCCACCAATACAGCGCAAGCGGCGGACCGAAGGCACCGGAAACACCCGATGCCGAACCAGGGCCAGCCACAACAAGGCAGGCGTCAGGCGAAGCCCCCCGAAACTCGGACGACGGAAAATACGGCACCCGTAAAACGCCTGTCGGCGCCGCCGGTTAGAGGTCCCGCAACCCCAGCACATCCTGCATATCGAACAGCCCATTGCCGGCACCAGCCAGCCAGACGGCGGCCCGCACCGCACCGGAAGCAAACACGGTCCGGCTGGAGGCCTTGTGGGTGATCTCCACGCGTTCGCCATCGCCCGCGAACAGCGTGGTGTGCTCGCCCACGATGTCGCCGCCACGTACCGTGGCGAAGCCAATGGTACGACGGTCACGCGCCCCGGTCTGGCCCTCGCGGCCGTACACGGCATCGCGCTCCAGGTCCCGTCCCAGGGTCTCCGCGACCACACGCCCCAGCTTCAGCGCGGTACCGGAGGGGGCATCGACCTTGTGGCGGTGATGCGCCTCCAGAATCTCGACGTCCACGCTGTCGCCCAGCGCCCGCGCCGCGAGCTCCACCAGCTTGAAGGTCAGGTTCACCCCGACACTCATGTTCGGCGCGTACACGATCGGCATCGTGGCCGCCGCATCGCGCAGACGCTGCTCCTGATCCGCGTCGAGACCGGTGGTCCCGATCACCAGGGCCTTGCCGGCGCGCGCGCACAGATCCAGGTGCTGCATGGTGGCCTGCGGCGCGGTGAAGTCGATCAGCACGTCGAAGTCGTCGGTCACGGTTGCCAAGTCCTCGACCAGGCGTACCTGGCCCTCCTGACCGACGACCTCTCCAATCGCCTCGCTACCCGGCCGCTCGCTGGCCGCGCCCAGCTGCGCCTCGGGGTGCTCGTCCACCGCCTGCACCAGGTTCTGGCCCATGCGCCCGCCGGCGCCCGCAATCGCAATTCGAATCATCGTTTGTTCCATCCGGTTCTGTCGTTCCATCGGGGTATGCGCACCCTACGAAGCTTTGCCGCAACGTGCCAGTTACAGGGTTCGCACCGGGGTGCGGAAACGCCATTCGCCGTACACCGAGGCGATCACCCCGGCCGCCGCCAGGAACGCCGCGAACACGTACACCGAGGCGGGGCTGATGCCGTCCCACAGATAGCCGGCCACCAGCGAGCCCATCGCCCCGCCCAGCCCGAAGGCCAGCGAGGAGTACAGCGCCTGCCCGCGCCCCTGCAGCCGGCCCGGGAAGAAATAGTGGATCAGCGAGATCGCCGCCGCGTGGTACACCCCGTAGCTGGCCGCATGCAGCACCTGAATGAACAGCAACATCGGCAGCGAATCCGGCACCGCCGCCAGCAGCCCCCAGCGCAGCGTGGTCAGAATAAGGGCCGCCGACACCAGCAGCCAGGCCCCGAAGCGCAGGATCAGCCGCGGCATCAGCAGGAACAGCACCACCTCGGCCGCGACCCCCAGCGCCCACAGCTGCCCGGCCACCGCGCGCGAGAACCCGGCCTGTTCCAGGTACAGGGTGAAGAAGGCGTAGTACGGCCCATGGCTCGCCTGCATGAAAAAGCAGGCCACGAACAGCGCGATCACCTCCGGCCGGCGCAGCACGGTCAGTAGCGGTGGGGCGTTGTTGTCTTCCTCGTGGTTGCGCGCCGGTTCGCGCACGAACTGCGCGGCCGCCACCACCGCGATCAGGATCGCCAGCACGATCCACGGCAGCCAGGCCACGTCGATGTGATCGAAGGCCCAGCCCAGCAGCGCCACCGCGACGATAAAGCCCACCGAGCCCCATAGCCGCACCAGGGCATAGCGGTGCGCATCCTGCCCCAGCGAGCGCATGGTGGTCGCCTCGAATTGCGGCAGGATCGCATTCCAGAAGAAGCTGTAGGCGGCCATCACCACCGCCAGCCACCAGTAGCCGGTGTACAGCAGCACGCCGGTGAAGGCGACCGCCCCGCCCAGCGCGCCCCAGCGCGCGATGGGCATGTGCGCGCCGGCGCGATCGGCCAGCCAGCCCCAGACGTTCGGGGCGATGATCTTGGTCGCCAGCACGATCGCCATCAGCTCGCCGATCTGGGCGCCGCTGAACCCCTCCTCGGAGAGATACGGCCCCCAGAACGGCATGAACGCACCGAGGCTGGCGAAGTAGAAGAAATAGACCCCGGACAGGCGCGCGTTCTGCGTCACGGCCATTGCAGGGGCCCTAGCGGTTCAGGAGACTACGGCCGGACGGCCGCGTCATTCGCCGGAATGATCGCGCAGTGCGAGGCCCGTATCCGCCACGTCGGCGTTCTGCCCGCGATGGCGCAGCGCATGATCCATCAGCACCAGGGCCATCATCGCCTCGGCGATCGGGGTTGCGCGGATGCCCACGCAGGGGTCGTGCCGCCCCTTGGTCACCACCTCGACCGGCTCGCCCGCGGTGTTGATGCTGCGCCCGGGCAGGCGGATGCTGGAGGTCGGCTTCAGCGCGATGCTGGCCCGCACCGCCTGCCCCGTGCTGATGCCGCCCAGCACGCCACCGGCGTGGTTGGACAGGAAGCCCTCGGGGGTGATCTCGTCGCGATGCTCGGTGCCGCGCTGGGTCACGGATTCGAAGCCCGCGCCGATCTCCACGCCCTTCACCGCGTTGATGCTCATCAGCGCGTGCGCCAGCTCGGCATCCAGGCGGTCGAATACCGGCTCGCCCCAGCCGGCCGGCACGCCGGTAGCCTCGACGGTGACCCGGGCGCCGATGGAGTCGCCCGACTTGCGCAGGGCGTCCATGTACTCCTCCAGCTCCGGCACCTTGTCCGGGTCCGGGGAGAAGAACGGGTTGTCGTTGGCGATCTCCGGCTGCTTCGCCTCCAGCGCGATCGGGCCCAGCTGGGACAGCCAGCCGCGGATGGTGATGCCGTAGCGCTGTTCAAGGTAGCGCCGGGCGATGCCGCCGGCCGCAACCCGCAACGCCGTCTCGCGCGCGGAGCTGCGCCCGCCGCCGCGATAGTCGCGCACGCCGTATTTCTGATGGTAGGTGTAGTCCGCATGCCCGGGACGGAAGCGATCCATGATCTCGCTGTAGTCCTTGGAACGCTGATCCACGTTCTCGATCAGCAGCCCGATCGGCGTGCCGGTGGTGCGACCCTCGAACACGCCCGAGAGGATTCGCACCTGGTCCGGCTCGCGCCGCTGGGTAGTGTGGCGCGACTGCCCCGGCCGGCGGCGGTCGAGATCGAACTGCAGATCCGCCTCGCACAGCTCCAGACCGGGCGGACAACCGTCCACCACCGCGCCCAGGGCCGGCCCGTGACTCTCACCAAAGGTACTGACGACGAACAGTCGTCCAAAGCTGTTTCCCGACATGCGCGTAGTGTAGCCGCGGGCGGCGCGGCTGTCGCCTGTTCCCCTACCCGGCGGCCGGTCGGCAGCCTGTGGAATGCAGCCCTCGGCAACCCCGTCCCCTATCTGCCATGATCGGTGTGCAGCATCCGAAACCATAATAAGGAGGACACCATGCCGAAATCCCTGACCCGACTCGCCACCGGCGCCGTTGCCGCCCTCTGCCTGGGCCTGGCCAGCAGCGCCCAGGCCGATGACGTCTACACCCAGCGCTTCATGACCCTGGAGCTGGCCAATGACATCGCCATGGGCGCCGTCGAGGCCTGCCGCGACATGGGGTACCAGACCTCGGTCGTGGTGGTCGACCGGGCCGGCAACGACCAGGTGGTCCTGCGCGATCGCATGGCGGGCGTGCAGACCATCCAGATCGCCGGCGACAAGGCCCGCGCCGTCACCATGTCCGGCACTACCTCCGCCAACTTCCGCGACAACCGCGAAGACATCCGCATGGAGATGAACCATGTGGACGGCATCATCATGCTGGCCGGTGGCTTACCCGTCGAAGCGGCCGGCAGCATGCTGGGTGCGGTGGGCGTCTCCGGGGCGCCGGGCGGCGACCTCGACGAGGAATGCGCGCAAGCCGGGATCGACCGGGTCCAGGAACGTCTCGACTTCGTGATGTAGTCCACTCGGGCGCCAGGGACGGCGCCCACCCCGATAGCCGGATCGAGACCATGCCCCCAGACAACCCTTCCAGAACCCCCATTCGCATCTCGCCGGTGGAGACCTACGAGCGGCTGCAGGCACGCCCACGGGACCTGCTGATCGACATCCGCTCGACCATGGAATACCTGTTTGTCGGCCATCCGACCGGTTCGGTCCACATCCCCTGGATCGACGAACCGGACTGGACGGTGAACCCGCAGTTCGTGCCCCAGATCCGCAAGCTGCTGCTGGGCGGCGTCAGCGACCACAGCGACGAAGCCCCGGCCCTATACCTGATCTGCCGCAGCGGCAAGCGCACGCTGGATGCCGGCCAGGCCCTGGTGGATGCCGGCATCGAACATGTCTTTTCGGTAGAGGAAGGCTTCGAGGGCCCGCTGGACGAACATCACCAGCGCTCCACCCGCGGCGGCTGGCGCTACCACGGCCTGCCCTGGGAGCAGTGCTGAAGCACTCATATCCCCGTGGATCCCCCACTGTCACGGGGGTTGCGCGCACCCCGGGGCGATTGGTCCATAATGGAGCCGGACGCGTCGCTGCGGCGTTCGATTGTGGCCCGGTGGTACCCTTGAGCCTTAATTCTTCACCACGGGACCGAGTACTTCCGTTTCGCTGTGCAGGTCCGTCTTCGAGCGGAAAGCCTAAAGATTCGGAGACTTCTCCCACCTGAACCTCAGGTTCAAGGTCAAAGGTCACGCCGGCGCCCGCGGGGCGCGTCCACTTCCTTTTGATCCCGTCTCTCCATACCGATCCCTCTATGCCAGCGGAAACCGACTCCGTTCACGATTCGCTATCGCCCGACGATCTGCGCGCCTTGCGGCTGCGTCTGCGCCGCGCGCGGGCCGCATTGTCGGACGCCCAGCTCGACCAGCACTCCGCCGCCATCTGCGAACACCTGCTGCGCTGGTTCGAGCGCTGGCAGCCCCGCTGCGTCGGCGCCTACCGGGGCCTGCGCGGCGAGGTGGACCTGACCCCGCTGACCGTCGCCCTGGCCGGACGCGGCACCCGCGTTGCCCTGCCGGTGATGGACGACAAACGCCCCGGCCGCATGCATTTCCATGCCTGGGGGCCCGGGGATGCGCTGTGTCATAACGGCTTCGGCATTGCCGAGCCCTGCCCGGAGGCCCCGCGCATCTGGCGCCGCGAGATGCAGGTGGTACTGATGCCGCTGGTGGCCTTCGACACGGCCGGCAACCGCATGGGCATGGGCGCCGGCTACTACGACCGCTATTTCGCCCGGCGGCGCTTCGGCATCCGCCGGCCGAAGCTGATCGGCGTAGCCCACTCGCTGCAGGGCGTGCCGGCGCTGCCCACCCAGCCCTGGGACGTCCCGCTGGACGCCGTCGTGACCGAACAGGGCTGGCATGCGCTGCCGGACCGCGCGCGGCACAATACGCACACCTGACCCCACCCCTGATTTGGCACGAGGAGCCCGCATGGCCTACTGGCTGATGAAGTCCGAGCCCGACGAGTTCAGCATCGACGACCTGGAGCGCGTCGGCGTGGAGCCCTGGGACGGCATCCGCAACTACCAGGTGCGCAACATGATGCGCGACGAGATGAAGAAGGGGGATCTCGCCTTCTTCTACCACTCCAACGCCAAGCCACCGGGCATCGTCGGTATCCTGCGCATCGAGAAAGAGGCCTACCCGGACTCCTGCGCCTTCGACCCCGAAGACCCGCACTACGACCCGAAAAGCGACCCGGACAACCCGCGCTGGCTGCGCGTCGACGTCGCCTTCGAGGAAAAATTCGGCGATATCATCACCCTCGACTGGCTGAAGCAGCAGCCGCAGCTCGAGGACTGCCCGCTGGTACGCCGCGGCAACCGCCTGTCGGTCATGCCGATCACCCAGGAGCAGTGGGACTTCATCCTGAGCCATGCCCAGCGCGGGAAATAGCCCCGTGGCCACGCTCTACCACTTCCCGCACGACGCCAAGGCCGACCGCCTTCGCCTGGCCTGTGGCTACAAGGGTGTGGAGCTCGAAACCCGCGCGCTGGACTGGTTCGACGACGAAACCTTCTTCGAACTGGGCGTGGCGCGCCAGTCGCCGATCCTGCAGATGGATGACGGCTCCCTGGCCACCGACACGCTCGCCGCGTTGCGCGACATCGACCGCCTGTTCCCGACCGGCGAGCCGCTGTCCGACGGCGTGATCGCCGAAGACGCCTGGCAGGCCCTGGTGGACTGGCGCGCCAAGGTGGAGATCGTACTGGACCGCCTCTACGCCCCGCTGGCACCGGGCTTTCACGGCATCGGCGAAAGCGCCGATGCCCTGGCCGACTTCAAGGCCCAGGTGCAGCACCGCTTCGGCATGTCGCTGGAGGAACTGGCCAACGACCGCTACGACGGCTACAACCAGCTCGCAAAACTAAGCCACCTGCCAGAGCTGGCCAAGCACCTGGCCGCCAGTCGCTTCTACCTGGGCCACCCGTCCATCGCCGACTGCGTGATCGCCGCCGACCTCTACCCCCTGCAGATGCACGACGGCATCAACCTGCCCGTCGACATGCTCTACTACCTGCGCCGCGTCGAGGAGACCTTCAACACCCCCCTCGACACCCAGTGGCTCGCCCGCTAAAGGCCGTGTGGGAGCGGCCCTGGCCGCGAACCGGCGGTAGGCGCAGGCACCGGCACCGCATTCGCGTGCAGGCACGCTCCCACTGGGCTACTTGCCACAGCGACGAAAGGAGCAGCAACGATCAGGCGGCCGCAAAGCGCCGGATGTGGTTCTCGTCGCGGGATTCGGCCCGGGCCAGATCGAAGTTCGTCTGCATGGTGAGCCAGTGGCGCGCCTCGCCGATGCCGCCGCTCTCGAGGCGCACGGCAAAGTCCGGCGAGATCGCGGCATGTTCGTTCAGGACGCGCGAGACCGCGTTGCGGGACATCCCCAGATGCTGTGCAAACTCCGTCACCGAAAGGCCCAGCCCGGGCAGCACACGGCGGCGCAGGATCCGCCCTGGGTGGGGCGGGTTCCGCATCGCCGCGTGTTCCTGAGGGTCAATGGTAGTCTTCATAATCCACCTGGTCCGCATCGTCGCCACTGAACGTGAAGGTGACAACCCAGTTGCCATTCACATGCACCGAGAAAAAGCCCGCGCGATCCCCACGTAGCGGATGAAAATCCAATCCCGGCAGATCCAGCTGTCCGGGATGGGTCGCCGCATCCAGCAGCGCGAGAATATCTTCCAGGTCTTCCACATGGTCCGCCGGCAACCCACGGCGGTCGCCCTTCACGTAAAGCCGTTTGAGCCCCTTGTGACGAATCTTCCTGATCATCGGCCTTCCTTGGCACACGACTAAAATGTAATCTGTAACGTTACAGTGGTCAACTCAATCCACTGACACGAGCCTCAGCCGAAGCGGTAGTGCTTGCGGATGTCGCGGTGTATCTCCCAGGTGCAGCCCATACCCTCGGGGAAGGTCACCAGATCGCCCTCGCCCACGGTGACGGGCTCGCCACCGTCGTCCGGGGTCACCGTCACCTGACCCTCCAGGATGTAGCAGACCTCGCGCTCGTCGTAGTGCCAGGGGAAGGTCGAAACCTCCTTCTCCCACACCGGCCAGTCGAACACCCCCAGACGCTCCAGATGGTCCTGCTCCGGCCGATGGATCACTTCGATGGACATGGCGGTCTCCTTGTCGGAATCAGCCGTCATCTTAACGAGCCCGATCACCCGAACGCAGCCAGCGCACCAGCAGCAACCCGAAGGTGAGCACACCCAGCGCGGCCGGCAGGTATTCCAGCCAGAGGCCCAGCTCCCAGGCGATGTATCCGGTGACCAACGCCCACAGGAGCGGGATGATGGCCAGCACCAGCGGGGGCCGCGGGCGGGCGAGTAGCAGGAGCCCGAGCGTCAGCAGCATGGTCGGTCCGGGCGCGACGCCGACGTACTGCAACTGGGCCCAGGGTGTGCCGGTCAGTGCGAGCTCGAGCAATGGATAGCCGGCCAGCGCGTAGACGGTCATCAAGACCGCGCCGCTGCCCGCCAGCCCGCCGGGCCAGCCGAAGCGGTTCTGCCCCATCAGGGTCAGCGCGAACAGCAGCATCAGGCCCTGGGCGACGAAGACCCCGGCCAGCCATTCGGAGGCGAAGTGGAAGGGTGCCAGCGAGCCGCCGAAGAAGACCACTCCGGTCCAGATCCACAGCACGCCCAGCATCAGGCCCGTGACGCGGGCTGCCCCGCGCCAGCCCGTGAACGCGAGCGCGACGGCCACCAGCGCAAGGAGGGCGCCGACCGCGTGCAGTGGCCAGATGGCGGCGTTGTACTGGCCCAGGATGGCCAGCCAGGTGGCGCTATCGAACGGCAGCATCTATCTACCCCGTATCCATGGGTTGAAAATCATTACTGTAGGAGGCCAGCCCTCTGGCCGATTCGGCGTGCGACTAGACTCGTCGGCCAGAGGGCTGGCCTCCTACAGGTCGCCGACGTAGGCGACCATGCGGCTGCGCATGTCGGCATCCGGAAGCGGGCCGTACAGCGCGCCCATGTTCTCCTCCATGTGCGCCACGACCGAGGTCGCCGGGATCGCACAGGTCACGTCCGGATGCGAGACGATGAACTTGAGCAGGAACTGCGGCCAGTTCGCGCATTCGATCTCCGCCGCCCAGTCCGGCAGAGGATGACCCTCGAACTGATTGATCAGCGCCTTGCGCCGAAACGGCCGGTTGGCGATCACCGCGACCCCGCGCTCCCGTGCCATGGGCAACAGGCGCTGTTCCGCCTCGCGGTCGAGGATGTTGTAGGTCAGCTGCACGAAGTCCAGATCCTCGCGCCGCAGGATACGCTCCAGCTCGTCGTGGCGGCGTCCGTGCGAGGTGGTCACGCCGATATAGCGCAGCTCCCCCGCCGTGCGACGCTCGCGCAGCGTCTCCAGGTGGGCCTCCCAGTTCTGCAGGTTGTGCACCTGCTGCAGGTCGAGCGTATCGACGCCCCACAGTTCCCGGGATTTCGCGTGCTGCTCGCGCCCGGTAGCGGTGCTGCGCGTCCAGACCTTGGTGGCCGCGAAGGCACCTTCCGGATGCCCCAGCTCGCGCAGCCCGTGGCCCACCACCGCCTCGGCGCGGCCGTACATCGGGGAGGAGTCGATCATTCCGCCGCCGCGACGGATGAAGGTGTCGAGGATGCGCGTGCGCACCGCCAGCGCCTCCGGGTCCTCCGGCACGTTGAAGGTAATCCAGGTCCCCATGCCGATCACCGGGATGCGTTCCCCGGACGACGGGATCGGCTTGCGCTGCGGTTCACGGCCTTCGGAGGCGCCCGCGACGACCGGCCAGCCCGCCCCGGCCGCAAGGGCGGAGCCGGCCATCCAGCGCAGGAAGGATCGGCGCGAACGCCGTGTGGACGTTGGTTTCATGGCCCGGATCACCGCAGGGGATTCAATCCGTGGGCCATCCGCCCAGGCCACAAGTTCCCTACGCAGCCGCCCGCAGATGTCGGGTGAGCGCCGAGACCAGGGGCTTCATGAAGTAGCGGCTCTCGGGGACCACCGTCGGGTGCACCCCGTGGGCGCGCAGCTCGTCGGCCACCACCGGGCCGATCGCGGCGACGACGGTGCGGCCGAGCGCTGCCAGCAGCGCGTCCTCGCGCCCCGCGTCGCGGGCGACGTGCAGCAGGCGCCGGACCTGGGCCTGGCTGGTGAAGGCGATCGCATCCACCTCCCCCGCGATCAGGGCCTCGATCAGCCCGCTCACGCGCCCGGTCTCGGCGGCGTCCGCATAGCGATAGGGCCAGACGGGAAAGACTTCGGCGCCCGCCTGCTCCAGGAACCCGAGCAGGCGGCGGTTGGGTTCCGCGCCGTAGAGCTGCACCCCGATGCGCTGCCCGGCCAGAGGCTGCCCGGAAAGGGTTTCGATGATGCCCTCGGTCGTCGGTGCGGCCGCGATCGCATCCGGCCGCACGCCGAAAGGCTTCATCGCCCGGCCGGGCTTGGGGCCGCGCACCAGGGTGGGCGTCCGCGCCACGGCCGCCAGCCAGGCGTCCTCTCCTCCGGCACGCCGGGCAAAGCCGGTCAGGCGGGTAAAGCCCTCGCCGGTCAGGAAGATCAGGCGATCGAACGGGGCCTCGATCGCCCTGTGCAACCAGGCCTCGATCGCCGTGCGGTCGGGGCTGTCGTGGATCGCGATCAGCGGGCAGCGCCAGACCTCGGCCCCGCGCCGCTCCAGCAGGCTGGCGAAGACCTCCAGCGCCCGGCTCTCCGGCAGGGCCACCCGGCGACCCGCGAGGCCACTGGCCGCCGCCTCCGGCAGGACGGATGCGGCCGTCACGCCGCGCTCGCCGCCGCGGCCCGCGGCCCCGGCCCCGACATCGGCATCGGCATCGGCTGCGGGAACACCGTGGAGGCCCCGGCATCCGGCTGGAACCAGGCCAGACGCGCGTGGCAGGCCGCCACCTCGCCGATCACGATCAGGCTGGGCGAACCCACCTGCTCGCGCTCGGCACGCGCGGCCAGGGTATCCAGCGTGCCGCTGACCACGCGCTGGCGGGCGGTGGTGCCGTTCTCGATGATCGCCGCCGGGGTCTGTCCGGCGCGGCCGGCACCCTTCAGCCCCCGGCAGATCTCGCCCACCCCCTTGCGGCCCATATAAAACACCAGGGTCTCGCGGGTACTGGTCAACTGCGACCAGTCCACATCCAGCCGCCCTTCGCGGGTATGGCCGGTGATGAACCGCACCGACTGGGCATGGTCGCGGTGGGTCAGCGGTATGCCCGCATAGGCGGCGCAGCCGCTGGCCGCGGTAATGCCGGGGACGACCTGGTAGGCCACGCCGTCGCGCGCCAGCACGTCCAGCTCCTCGCCGCCACGGCCGAACACGAACGGGTCGCCGCCCTTCAGCCGCGCCACGCGCTTGCCCTCGCGCGCCAGCCGGGAGAGCAGCGCGCTGATCTCCTCCTGCGGCACGCAGTGGTGGTCGCGCTCCTTGCCGACATAGAAGCGCTCGGCCTCGCGCCGCGCCAGGTTCACCACCTCGGAGGACACCAGGCGGTCGTAGACGACCACATCCGCCTGCTGCAGCAGGCGCAGCGCGCGAAAGGTCAGCAGGTCGGGATCGCCCGGCCCGGCGCCGATCAGGTAGACCTCGCCCGGCGTACTAGCCGCGGCGTCCGCCAGTTCCTGTTCCAGGCGCGCCTCGGCCGCGTCCATGCGCCCGGCCAGGGCCAGCTCGGTGGCCGGCCCGGCAAAGGCCCGCTCCCAGAAGGCGCGGCGGGCGTTCACATGGTCGAAACGGGCGCGCACCCGGTCGCGTAGCCGCCCGGCGAGATCGGCCAGCCGGCCATAGCCGGCCGGGATCAGGCTCTCGATCTTCGCGCGCAGCAGGCGCACCAGCACCGGGGCGCGGCCACCCGAGCCGATCGCGATGGTCAGCGGCCCGCGCTCCACAATCGCCGGCAGGATGAAGCTGCAAAGCTCGGGCTGGTCGGCCACGTTCACCGGGATCGAGCGCGCGACGCAGTCCTCCGAGACCTGGCGGTTGACCGCCGCATCGTCGGTGGCAGCAATCACGATCGCCACACGATCCAGGCATTCGGTGTCATAGACCCCCGGATCGCGTCTGATCGACCCCGTTTTCTCGCGCAGCAGGCGCTCGGCGGCCTCGCTGTACTCGGGGGAGCGCAGGCGCACTCGCGCCCCGGCCTCCAGCAGCAACGCGGCCTTGCGCGTGGCCACCGGCCCGGCCCCGACCACCAGGGCCTCGCGGCCGTGCAACTGCATATAAATCGGCAGGTGTTCCATGCTTATCCCTCCCGCGCCACGGGGTTCGTGGGCACCTCGGCTTCTTCATTCAACAGGGTCTGGATCTCGGGTCGGCAGGAGCCACAGTTGGTCCCCGCCTCGAGGGACGCACCCACGGCCTCGCAGGTGGCCAGCCCCTGCTCGCGGATCGCGGCTCGGATTCGCGTCTCGTCCACGCCGAAGCAGGCACACACCATGCGCCCGCGCGCGACCTGCCCGTTCGGCGGTCGCCCGGTCAGGAGCGCCATGCGCTCGGTATCGCTGATGGTCTCGGCCGCGAACAGGCCCGCCAGCCACTCGCGCTCGGGCAGGCCCCGGTCGGGACCCGCGAACAGCACGCAGGCGAGCCGGCCCTCGTGGATCCGCGCGGCGCGGTAGCGGCCCCCGGCGGGATCGGCGAACTCCAGCCATTCCCCCGGCCCGTCCAGGCGTTCGCGCCACGCATCCATCGTGGGCGGTGCGCCCCGCCCGGCCAGTTCGATGCGCAGGTGCCGGGGACCACGGGCGGTGACCGCATAGTCGGCTGCGGGCGCAGCGACCGGCTCGCGGCTCAGCACGAAGCCGTGCCAGTCCAGCGCCGCCGGGCACACGGCCACAGCCGTGTGCTTGAACGCCGGCTGACCGGAGACCGGGTCGACATGCGCGGGCACCAGCGCATCGACCCGGGCGAGCCGCGCGATCGGCCGGCTCCAGTGCATGGGCACGAACACGCTGCCCGGGCGCTGCTCGCGGCTCACCTGTACCCGCGCCAGCAGGCGTCCGTGGCGACTGGTCACCTCGGCGAGATCGCCGGCCTGGACCCGGAACAGCCCGGCATCCACCGGATGGATCTCGACGAACGGCTCCGGCTGATGCGCACTCAAGCGCGGGGTGCATCCCGTACGGGTCATGCTGTGCCACTGGTCGCGGATGCGGCCGGTGTTCAGGCGCAGCGGATAGTCGGCAGCGACGGGGTCGGTCGGGGCCTGCGGAGTCACGGCCGCGAGCCGCGCCCGGCCATTGGCGGTGAAGAAACGGCCATCGGCATAGAGGTGTTCGGCGCCCGTCCGACTCCCCGCCGGCAGCGGCCACTGCACCGGCTCCAGGGCCTCGTACTCGGCGTCGGACAGCCTGGCCAGTGCGCCGATGTCGAAGTCGCGCGTGCCGTGGTTCTCGAAGGCGGACAGCGCCGCATGCTCGCGGAAGATCTCGCCCGGATGGGTATAGGGAAAGGCGTCGGCGAAACCCAGCCGCTGCGCGACTCGGGCCAGCGCCCACCAGTCGTGGCGGGCCTCGCCCGGGGGCGCCCGGAACGGGCGCTGGCGCGAGATGCGGCGCTCGGAGTTGGTTACCGTGCCGTCCTTCTCGCCCCAGGTGGTCGCCGGCAGCAGGACGTCGGCCACCCGCGTGGTCTCGGTCTCGCGCACGCAGTCGGAGACCACGACCAGCGGGCATTCGGCCAGGGCCTGCTCGAAGCGCGCGGCCTCGGGCAGGCTGAACAGCGGATTGGTGCCGATGATCCAGACCGCCTTCACCTGCCCCGACTCGACCGCGCGGAACAGGTCCAGCGCCTTCAGCCCCGGCTGGCGGGCGAGATTCGGCGCGCCCCAGAAACGCCCGACCCGGTCCAGGGCCGCGTCGTCGAAGCCCATATGCGCGGCCAGCTGGCTGGCCAGTCCGCCGACCTCGCGCCCGCCCATCGCGTTCGGCTGGCCGGTCAGCGAGAACGGGCCCATGCCCGGGCGCCCGATGCGGCCGGTGGCCAGGTGGACGTTGAGGATCGTCCCGGCCTTGTCCACGCCGCTGTCGGACTGGTTGATGCCCTGGCAGAAGGCGGTCACGGTGCGTTCGGTACGGGCAAACCACTGGAAGAACGTCGCCACCGCCTCCGGCTCCAGCTCGCAGGCCTCGGCGGTCGCGGCGATCGACGGGCTGGAGGCCCGCGCGGCCGCCAGGGCATCGGCAAAGCCGTCGACGTGGCGCTCCAGGAAGCCGGGGTCCAGCGCATCCTCCCGGCGCAGGTGGTCCAGCAGGCCGTTGAACAGCCAGGCATCCGTGCCCGGCGCCAGCGGCAGGTGCAAGTCGGCCGCCTGGGCGGTGGCCGTGCGCCGCGGGTCGATCACCACCAGCTTCATCCCGGGCCGCGCCGCGCGGGCGGCCTGCAGGCGCTGGAACAGGACCGGGTGGGCCCAGGCCATGTTGGAGCCCGTCACCACGACCAGATCGGCCTGCTCGAGGTCGGTATAGCTCCCCGGCACGCCATCCACCCCGAAGGCGCGGGTATGGGCGGCCACGGCCGTGGACATGCAGAGCCGGGAGTTGGTGTCGATATTGGCCGAGCCGACGAAGCCCTTCATCAGCTTGTTGGCGACGTAGTAGTCCTCGGTCAGGATCTGCCCGGAGACGTACAGGGCGACCGCATCCGGCCCGTATGCCGCGATGGTCTCGCGAAAGCCGTCCGCCACATGATCCAGCGCGGTCTCCCAGTCGACGCGCCGCCCGCCGATCTCCGGGTGCAGCAGCCGGCCCTCGTCATCGAGGGTCTCCGCCAGTGCCGCGCCCTTGGAGCACAGGCGACCGGCATTCGCCGGATGGGCGAGGTCGCCGCGCACCGCGACCGGAAACTCGCCTTCCGGCGTCGCGGTCACCTCCACGCCGCAGCCCACCCCGCAATAGGGGCAGGTCGTGCGGGTCACCGACTCAGCCGTGGCCATCTCAGCCCGCCTCGCGGCAGGCGACCGGCACTGCCGAGGGATCGTCCGCGGAATTGGCCGTGGCGCCGGAGAGATCCAGCCACACCTGACCGTCGGTCACCCGGATCGGGAAGGCATGGGTGCAGCCACTGTCCGCCCCGGTGGCCTCGCCGGACTTCAGGTCGATCACCCAGTTGTGCAGCGGGCAGGTCACGCGCTCGCCGTGGACGATGCCCTGCGACAGCGGCCCGCCCTTGTGCGGGCACTGGTCGCGCAGGGCAAACACGCGGTCATCCGCGGTGCGGAACACGGCGATGTCGCCGTTCGGGCCCGCCACCACGCGCGCACCCAGCGGCGGGATGTCCTCGAGCGGACAGATCGCGAGCCAGCTCATGCCGACACCCCCTGGCGCGGGGCCGCGTCCACCGGCGTGATCGGGATGAACTCGTGCGCCGCATGCCCGGCGGCCCGCTCGGCCCAGGGGTCCACCTGCGCCACCTCCTGCGACTCCAGGAAGCGGGCGTACAGCGCGGCGCGGTTCCCGGCGTCGTCCACCAGGCGTTCCTTCACCCGGGTCAGCCCGACGCGCTCGATCCACGGGGCGGTGCGCTCCAGGTAGCGCGCGTCTTCGCGGTAGAACTGCATGAAGGCCCCGGCGTACTCGAGCACCTCGGCCTCGGTCTCGACCTTGCAGAGGAAGTCGGTGGCGCGGACCTTCACGCCGCCGTTGCCGCCCACGTGCAGCTCGTAGCCCGAGTCCACGCAGACCACGCCCAGGTCCTTGATCGTGGCCTCGGCGCAGTTACGCGGACAGCCGGAGACCGCCATCTTGAACTTGTGCGGGGTCCAGGAGCCCCAGGTCATCCGCTCCAGCTGGATGCCGAGCCCGGTCGAGTCCTGGGTGCCGAAGCGGCACCACTCGGAGCCGACACAGGTCTTCACCGTGCGCAGGGCCTTGCCGTAGGCATGCCCGGAGACAAACCCGGCGGCGCCGAGATCGCGCCACATCGCCGGCAGGTCGACCTTGTTCACCCCCAGCAGGTCGATGCGCTGGCCGCCGGTGAACTTGACCGTGGGCACCTGGTAGCGCTCGGCCACCTCGGCGATCGCGCGCAGCTCGGCCGGCGTGGTCACCCCGCCCCAGATGCGCGGCACAACGGAATAGGTCCCGTCCTTCTGGATGTTGCCGTGGGCGCGCTCGTTGATGAAGCGCGACTGGGCATCGTCCTGGTAGTCCTTCGGCCAGGCCGCCAGCAGGTAGTAGTTGAGCGCCGGACGGCAGACATGGCAGCCGTTCGGGGTCTTCCAGTCGAGGGCCTCGAACACCGCCGGCATCGACTTCAGGCCGTCGCGGGCAATGGCCGCGCGCACCTCGTCGTGGCTGTGGTCGGTGCAGGCGCAGACCGGCTTTTTCGCCGGGGCGTCGGAGTAGTCGCCGCCCAGCGTGGTGGCGAGCACGGACTCCACCAGCCCGGTGCAGGAGCCACAGGAGTTCGACGCCTTGGTGTGGGCACGCACGTCCTCCAGCGTGAACAGCTTGTGCTCGCTGATTGCCTGGACGATCTCGCCCTTGCACACGCCGTTGCAGCCGCAGATCTCGGCCTCGTCGGGCATCGCCGCGACCCGCGAGGCCTCGTCGCCGTGGCCGGAGTCGCCGATATGCGCCTGGCCGAACAGCAGGTTCTCGCGGATGTCGGCCACTGGCGTGGCGTCCCGCATCAGCTGGAAGTACCAGGAGCCGTCCAGGGTATCGCCGTACAGCACGGCCCCCTGGATGCGGTTGTCCTTCAGCACCAGACGCTTGTAGACGCCGCGCGCGGCATCCTTGAACACCAGGTCCTCGGTGGTCTCGTCACCGGTGAAGTCGCCGGCGGAGAACAGGTCGATCCCGGTCACCTTCAGCTTGGTGGAGGTCATCGAGCCCTCGTAGCGCCCGATGCCGTACTCGGCCAGGTGGTTGGCGCAGACCTTCGCCTGCTCCCACAGCGGCGCGACCAGGCCGTAGGTGGCGCCACGGTGCTGCACGCACTCGCCGACCGCGTAGATCGACGGGTCATAGGTCTGCAGGGTGTCGTTTACCACCACGCCGCGCTCGCAGTGCAGCCCGGCGGACTCGGCCAGCGCGGTGTTCGGGCGGATGCCCACCGCCATCACCACCAGATCCGCTTCGATCTGGCTGCCGTCGGTGAAGCGCACGCCGGTGACGCGGTCCTCGCCCAGGATCGCCTCGGTCTGGTGCGCCATGCGAAAACGCATGCCGCGTTCCTCCAGCGAGCTGCGCAGCATCCCGGCAGCCTCGGCATCCAGCTGGCGCTCCATCAGGTGGTCCATCAGGTGCACCACGGTGACCTCCATGCCCTGGCGCATCAGGCCGTTGGCGGCCTCCAGGCCCAGCAGGCCGCCGCCGATCACCACCGCATGCTGGTGTGCGCGGCTGGCCGCGAGCATCGCGTCCACGTCGTGGATGTCGCGGAAGGCGACCACGCCCTCCAGTTCGTGCCCCGGCACCGGGATCATCACCGGATCGGAGCCGGTCGCCAGCAGCAGGCGATCATAGGGCGCCTCGGTGCCGTCCTCGGCGATCACTCGCCGGTTCACGCGGTCGATCCGCTCGATGCGCTTGCCCTTGTGCAGGGTGATGCCGCGTTCGGCATACCAGGCATCGTCGTTGAGCATGATCTCGTCGACGGTCTTCTCCGAGGCCAGCACCGGCGAGAGCATGATGCGGTTGTAGTTGCCCCAGGGCTCGGCACCGAACACGGTGATGTCGTACATGTCCGGCTTGAGCTTCAAAAGCTCCTCGACCGTACGCATCCCGGCCATGCCGTTGCCGATCAGGACCAGCCGCGGCTTGTCGTTCGCGGTATCCATCACGCGGCCTCCGACTCGGGGTTCTTGTGGCGCTCGTGGAGAAAGCGCAGCACCTCGGCCCGGTAGTGGTTGTAATCGGCGTTGTCGGCCATCGCCAGGCGCTCGCGCGGCTTCGGCAGGTCGATCTCCAGAATCTCGCCGATGGTCGCGGCCGGGCCGTTGGTCATCATCACGATGCGGTTGGACAGCAGCACCGCCTCGTCCACGTCGTGGGTGACCATCAGCACGGTGTTGCCCAGCTCGGCCTGCAACCTCATCACTTCGTCCTGAAGATGCGCCCGGGTCAGCGCATCCAGCGCACCGAAGGGCTCATCCATCAGCAGGACCTTCGGCTCCATCGCCAGCGCTCGGGCGATGCCCACGCGCTGCTTCATGCCACCGGAGGTCTCGCCGGGGTACTGATCCCTGGCATGGGTCATGTGGACGCGTTCGAGATTCTCCAGGGTCCAGGCGTCACGCTCGGCGCTGGCAGCCCCGCTGCGCACCTTGTCCACCGCCAGACGTACGTTCTCGTACACGGTCATCCAGGGCAGCAGGGAGTGGTTCTGGAATACCACGGCACGCTCCGGTCCGGGCTCCACCACCTCGCGATCTTCCAAAAGAACGCCCCCGGTGGAGGAACGCAGCAGTCCGGCCACGATGTTCAGCACGGTGGACTTGCCGCATCCGGAATGCCCGATGATGGACACGAATTCGCCTTGCTGGACCTTCAGATTGACGTTGTTGAGCACGTTGAGCGGCCCGCGCGGGGTGGCGAACGTCATGTCCAAATGGTCGAGATTGAGATAGTGACTCATGGGTCTCTCCTTACGCGGGTGCGTAGTCAAAGCGTTTCTTGATCAGGCCGACCGCGCCGTCCAGGGCGATACCCACCAGGCCGATGACGAAGATCGACACGATGATCGAGGCCACATTGAGGTTGTTCCATTCATCCCAGATGAAGAATCCGATCCCGACCCCACCGGTGAGCATCTCGGCCGCCACGATCACCATCCAGGCGATCCCGAGCGCGAGGCGCATACCCGTCAGGATGTAGGGCATGGTTGCGGGGACCAGGATCTTGCGCGCCGCTTCCAGACGCCCCAGGCGCAAAACCTGGGACACGTTGGTGTAGTCGCGCGGAATCGCCTGCACCCCAGCGGCGGTATTGATCACGATCGGCCAGATGCTGGTGATGAAGATCACGAAGATCGCCGAGGGGTTGACCGCCTGGAACACCAGCAGACCCAGCGGGAGCCACGCCAGGGGCGAAACCGGACGCAGGAGCTGCACCACCGGGCTGATGGCGCGACGAGCCGTGAGGGACGCGCCCATCATCAGTCCCAGTGGGATTCCCACCAGTGCCGCCAGGCCGAAGCCCGCCAGGACGCGACCGAGGGAATACAGCACCTGCCAGCCAATCCCCATGTCGTTCGGGCCGTAGTCATAGAACGGATTGCCAAGCAGATAGACCGCCTCGGCCCAGACCTGCCCCGGGGTGGGGAGATCCGGAGCGACCGTGGACTGGAGCCAGACCCAGCCCCCCAACAACAGGGCGAACGCGACCAGCGGGAGTACCAGCACCGGAAGCCAGCGCTGCAGTTTCTCCGCCATCACCTCGAACCGGTCATCGTGCACTCCACCGGCCTCTCCCGGCGTACCCACGCGTGCATCCGGTTCCGGTTCGGCCACCGTTTCGGCAACCGTACGGGCCTCGATATCGTCAGCGACCTCGCGATCCACCGCGAGACGCATGTCGGCGTAATTCGTAGACACGGGGGCCTCCTTTATCCGTTCGCCGCGGCAAGGTCGTCCAATGCGACTTTGCGGCTATGTACGTCGAATCCGGCGACATACCCCGTCAGGTCGTCGGGATCGTAAATCCGGCCATCAATGAACCGATCGGGGCCCATCGCGATGGGCGAGGAGGCCTCTTCCAATGTCCAGTGATCCTCTCGGGTGCCTTCCTTTTTCCAGTCGATTTCCGGATAGTCGACACCCACCTCGGCGGCCGCTTTCCGGTACAGGTCCGGTCGATAGACCTTCTCCGCAACCGCACGCATGTCGACCGGATCCTCCAACTGCCCCCAACGGGCCATCTGCGTGACGAACCAGGCCGCGTGCGAACGCCACGGAAAGCTGGCCGCGTAACGATGAAATACGTTGAAGTCCGGGAAGGGTTCGGGATCTCCGTCCGGGGTGAACTGCAGTGTGCCCGTCATCGACATGGCGACGACGTGTTCGGGCGCGTTGACAAAACGGCGGCCCGAAATGATGCGCACCACCTCTTCGCGGTTTTCAGGCTTGTCCATCCACTCGTTGGCCTCGATCAAGGCACGCAGCGCGGCCTGGTGCGTATTCGGATGTTTTTCCGCCCAGCTCTCGAGTACGCCGAACACCTTCTCTGGATTGTTGTTCCAGATCTCGTAGTTGGTCACCAGGGTCTTGCCGATCCCCATGTCCACCGCACGCATGTTCCAGGGCTCGCCCACGCAGTAGCCATCCATGTTGCCCGCGCGCAGGTTGGCCACCATCTGGGGTGGCGGGATCACGACCAGGCGTACATCCCGATCCGGATTGATCCCGGACGCGGCCATCCAGTAGCGCAGTTCATAGTTGTGCGTGGATACGGGGAACACCATGGCGAAGGTCATCGGGGCACGGCCAGCTGCCTGGTCGGCATCAATGACCTTCTTCAGGGCGCGCGCGGAAATCGGCCGTTCGTTCATGGCCTCGGGATCGGCCTCGACCATCCGGTCGTAGAGCTCGTTGGAAACGGTGATCGCGTTGCCGTTGAGGTCCATGCTGAACCCCGTGATCGTGTTGCGCTGGGTAGCACCCACGCCCAGCGTCGCGGCAATCGGCATTCCCGCCAGCATGTGCCCGCCATCCAGGCTCCCAACGGAGACCTTGTCGCGGATATTGGCCCAGGAAGCCTCCTTGGCCACATGGACGTCGAGACCGTGGCGCGCGAAATACCCCTTCTCCTGGGCAACGACCAGCGGGGCACAGTCGGTCAGGGGGATAAATCCGAACTCCAGGCTGGTCTTTTCCAGCCCTTCGGATCCCCCGGCATAGGCCGCCGCCCGGAAAAAGTCCGGATGCATCCCCAAGGCGGCGCCACCTGCCAGAACGCCGCCGGCCTGAAGGAAGCGCCGGCGCGACAGGCCGGCGGTCTTTTTCGTGTCATTCGTGTGATCGGTCATTGCGGGTTCACTCCCCTTGTCAGCAAACACATCCCAAAAACGAAAAAAGGCGCCGCATCAGCCCGGCCGCGTTTGCAGCCGGGTGATGGACGCCTTTGTCCAGTCCCATCGGAGGCCCGGTCACCGGGTCTCCCTGTTGTCAGGCGACGAACCGCCGTTGGCTCGTCTTACCGATACTCCTGCAGGAGGTGTGCCAATTCGCCGTTACGAATCGACCCCGCGAGGCACAATCGCGCCATGGCACGGGAAAATCGGATGGTTTCGAACATCGGGTCGAACGTTTGCGGGAAGCCCGAAGTCCCGAAGCCGATCCCGGAGGCACCAACCTGGGGCGCGCTGGCGGTGCAGATGAACCGGGCTGGTGCACTACCTGTAGGAGCCGCCCTGGCGGCGAAGCCCCTGCCAGTGTCCGCCACGGGCAGGGGCTTCGCGGGCAAGCCCGCTCCCACAGGGGCACCCCCACCGGCATCCCTTTCCCAAGGCTGGCTACAGGCCGCCCTTGCCCAGCAGATCGGACATCGCGACGGTCGCCTCGGCGACCTCGGCCAGGCGCCGGTTCTGGTTCATCGCCGTCTGGCGCAGGAGCTTGTAGGCCTGATCCTCGCTGAGGCCACGGTGCTGGATCAGCAGGGCCTTGGCACGCTCGATGGTCTTGCGCTCGGCCAGGGCCTGGCGTGCCGCATGCAGCTCGTCCTCCACCGACTGCAGCCGGGCCGCCTGGCGCTGCACCAGGTCCATCACCGAGTGTCCGACGATCGGTACGTTGAGTGCGGCATCGCCCTCCTCCTGCGAGGGCTCCAGCCCCTCCGGCGCGCCGAAGAACACCGCATACGGCACGCTGTCGCGCAGTTCCGACTCGGCGAGTTGCGCAACCCGGTCACGCACCGCGCCGAGGTCCGCGCGATCCGCCGTGATGCGTGCCGAGCAGCACTCGTTCAGGTGCATCTCCAGCAGATCCTCGATCTCCTTCATCGCGTCGATGCGCGCGGTGGTACAGGCAAACCATTCCTCGGCCCGGGCGGGGTCGTGGTGCCCGGAGGCCTCGGTACAGGCCCGACGGCGAAGGCGCTCGATGTCCGCCGCGAAGGCCGCCGTCTGCAGTTCGCGCCAGGCGGCACAGGCCGCCGGTGCCGCGAACTCGGAGAAGATACGGAACGCCCGTTCCTGGGCATCGATCCGATGGACCAGCGCCTGGCGCAGTTCGGGCTCGAAGTTCGCGGCGCCAAACCCGGCGGCCCCGATCGCGCGCTCCTGCCCTGCCAGTTCCTTGCCCTGCATGAAGTTCAGCAGGGCCACCAGGGCCCGCGAGACCTCGGGATCGGTCGCCGAATCCGCAGCCTCGAACACCAGGGCCATCAGGGCGCGAATCAGCTCGCTGAAGCCGCGAGTCGAGTCCATCGGGCTCAGGGTCAGCTCCAGGACCTCCTCGCGCAGGCTGCCCAGGCCGGACAGGCCATGCAGCGCCAGCGCCATGCGCCCCAGCAGCCGGCTACGGCCATGGGCGCAGGCGTCCGGGGCCAACCAGCCATCCAGGTGCTCGCGGAACGCGGCCGCGGCGGCGTCCGATTCGGCCCGGTACTGCTCCAGTTCGCGGGTATAGCGCTGGCCGCCGGACCCGATCCAGAGGCTGGAGGCCCCGCGCTCGCGCTGCAGGGCATGCACCAGCGCGCGGATGCGCCCGACCAGCTGCACCGCCTCCAGCAGGCGCTCCAGGCTCACCACCTCGCACTTGCGCGAGGCGACCAGGAAATCGCCAATGGACTCTTCGAGGGAAAAACTCGGGGGTGTGTTCTGGGTCATGCTCGTCGTCCGTGAATCACTCCCGGAACAAACAAGCATGCAATGTGCCAGTTCGACCGACTGACAGCGGGGGTACAAACAAAAACGGGCGGGGCATCACGCCCCGCCCGCGGAACGGCCCGGCCGATCAGAAGCTCATGGAGCGGTCGAACTCGGCGACGGCCTGGACGTAGTGGCCCATGCCGGCCATCTCGGCGTTCGGCAGGAAGTTGTGCTCGCCGACGTCGCGACCCTTGGCGCAGGCCTCGCAGGCCCAGAACGGAACGCCTTCACTCACCAGCGAATCCACGATGTCCTTCATTGCCGGCATGTTGTGGCCGACGATCTTGTCGTACACGTTGCGGTTGGCGATGTTCACGGCCTCGCCCTGCAGCCAGACGGTCACATCGTGGCCCTGCTGCTTGGCCACATTGGCGGCGATCATGCCAAGCGTGGCGCGGGTCGGGTCGTCGGTACCGGCGGTGACGGCAACAATAAAGCGCATGGGAATCTCCCGGGGTTGAAAAGGTGCGAAAACGGTAGCGGCCGGCAAGCGGCGCGTCGATTTCCCACAAGCCAGGGAGAAACAATCGGCTCAGGGGGCGCCCTTCGTGGTGAGACTGTTGCGATAGAGCTTGAACGCCATCAACAGCCAGGGCACGGCATGGACGACCAGGTCGAGCACGTCGAGTGGCCGGGTCAGCTCCCCGGCAAACAGCCAGCGCAGTTTCTCTGCGACATGCGGCTCGGGGATCCAGGGGGCCAGGCCGACGGTCGCAACCAGCAGTGCGAACAGCCAAAGGGGGGCCCGATCGACCCAGTAAAGGAAGCGTTTCATCGCGCGCATGCTACCCAAGCCTCGTCAGCGGCGCAGCCCGGAGCCGCGATCGTCCTTGCCCGCGCGGACCGGGATGACTAGAATCCGTCCAGCTTCAGGGGAGTAGCGACTCGGGTGGCCTGGCCTCACCGGGGTCTGCATCAACAGATTCGGTTCTCCGTTCGGAGGCCCGTGGTGCAGACAGCCCCGCCGCCGATGCGGCACCGGGCCCCGCGAGACCTGTGGCATTGCGCCAGCATCCGTGGCCGGGTGGATGGTGCGATGTCACTTGTCTTGCCCATCCACCCGGCCCGGAAGACCGTCATGGAAGCCCTGCTCGTCTCCACCGTCATCGTCGCCATCGCCGAGATGGGCGACAAGACCCAGCTCCTCGCCCTGTTCCTGATCTGCCGTTACCAGCAGACCTGGCCCATCATCTGGGGCATCGTGGTGGCCACGCTGGCCAATCACTTTCTCGCCGCGCTGGCGGGCGTCTGGATCGGCGCCAGCATCCCGGACGAATGGCTGCGCTGGGGGCTCGGGATCGGGTTCATCGTCATGGCCGCGTGGGTGCTGGTCCCGGATGGCGAGGACGAGCTGCCGGCCGCCTCGAAGCACGGCGTGTTCTGGACCACCACGGTGCTGTTCTTCCTGGTCGAGATGGGCGACAAGACCCAGGTCGCCACTGGCGCGCTGGCCGCGACCTTCGACAGCCTGATCCTGGTCGTGATCGGCTCGACCATCGGCATGGTGCTCGCGAATGCCCCGGTGGTGTGGCTGGGCCAGCGCTTCGCCTGCCACCTGCCCCTGCGGCTGTTACGCGCGCTCGCCGCCCTGCTGTTCCTCGCCCTGGGCATCGGGGTCCTGCTCGCCTGGGTCTGAGGAAGATACTGAGGTCAGCGGCGCCTCGGTGTGCAGTGTCTTCTGGCCCAGCCAGATGCGGCGCACCAGACGCGGCAGCAACAACAGAAGCGCCAGCACCGCGAGCAGGGCCAGCCCCAGCTGGACCCCGCTGTCGGCGCCACTGGCCATCTCCCGGGTGGCGTGCCCCAGCCAGGCATAGGCGAACAGGCTGGGGATCAGGGCGACCATGGTCGTCAGCGCGAAGACCGGCAGCGGCAGCCGGACCAGTCCCAGGGCGTAGTTCGTCGGCGCGAACGGAAACACTGGCACCAGACGGGTCAGGGCCACAACCCGCCAGCCCTCGGCCTCCACATCCGCCCGCAGCCGCGTGCTGCGCGGCCCCATGCGCGGGGCCAGCCAGGGCTGCAGCCAGGTACGCGCCAGCAGGAAGGCAATGACCGCCGCCAGGGTCGCTGCCAGCAGGCTGAGGGCGGCGCCGGTGAAGGGGCCGAACAACGCCCCGCCCAGCAGGATCCAGAAGGTACTGGGCAGCGGGAACAGGGCCAGCAACATGAAGGCGAGCACGAACACCAGATAGGCACCCGCACCCCAGCCCCGCAGCCAGGCCTCCACCTCGCCCAGCGGGAAGCCAAGGCTCGGCCACTCGGTGGTCAGCAGGATCCACGCCAGCGACACGCCGAACAGGATCGCCGCCACCGTCAGCCACCGCTTGTGATGCCGGATGCGCAACCCGGTCAGCCCTCCGCGCCGGGGTTGTCGCCCGCGTCGCGCAGGCGGTCCAGGCGCTCCGCCAGCGCGCGCTCGGTGCCGTCCCGGCGCGGGCTGTAGAAGCGCGCGTCCTCGAGGCCTTCCGGCAGGTACACCTGACCGCGCGCGAAACCATCCGGTTCGTCGTGATCGTAGCGATATCCCGCACCGAAGCCCTCCTCGCGCATCAACTCGGTCGGCGCGTTGCGCAGGTGCAGCGGCACACCCGCGCTGCCGCTATCACCGATCGCCGAACGTGCCTCGTTCAGGGCCGCATAGGCGCTGTTGCTCTTGGGTGCGGCGGCCAGTTCGATCACCGCCTGCACCAGCGCCAGGTCGCCCTCCGGCCGCCCCAAACGCTCCATGGTCTGCCAGGCGGCCAGTACCCGCGCGCCCAGCCCGACCGCGGCAAGGCCGATGTCCTCGTAAGCCATACGCAGCAGGCGCCGGCCCAGGTAGTCCGGGTCGCATCCGGCATCCAGCATGCGGGTCAACCAGTACACGGCGGCATTCGGATCCGAGCCGCGAACCGATTTGTGCAGGGCGGAGATCTGGTCGTAGAAGGCATCGCCCTGGCGGTCGAAGGCCAGGGACTGCGCGCCCATGACCGCGCGCAGGGCATCACCGGTAATGGCCCCGTCGCGGGCGAGATCGGAGGCGGTCTCCAGCCAGTTCAGTGCGCGCCGGGCATCCCCGTCCGCGGCCCGCGCCAGGCGCTGGCGCTCCTCCGGTTCCAGGGTCAGGCCGCGCCCGCCCAGGCCTCGCTCCGGATCCTCCAGGGCGCGCTCGATCAGGGACTCGACCGCATCCGCCCCCACCGCCTCCATGCGATAGACCCGCGCCCGCGACAGCAGTGCGCTGTTCAGGGCAAACGAAGGGTTCTCGGTGGTCGCGCCGACGAAGGTCAGCGTGCCGTCCTCGATATGCGGCAGCAGCGCATCCTGCTGGCCCTTGTTGAAGCGGTGGATCTCGTCGATGAACAGCAGCGTGCCGACGCCGTTACGCCGGCGCGCCTTCGCGGACTCCACAACGGCGCGCACGTCCTTCACCCCGGCCAGCACGGCGGACAGCGTGACGAGTCGCTGGGCGCCGGCCGCGGCCACCAGTCGCGCCAGCGTGGTCTTGCCGCAGCCGGGCGGGCCCCACAGGATCATCGACGGCGTCTGGCCCTGCTCGATCGCCTGGCGCAGGGCGGCATCCGGGCCGACCAGGTGGTCCTGGCCGACCATCTCGTCCAGCCGCGCCGGACGCATGCGTTCGGCCAGCGGCGCGGTCGGGTCGGGGCCAGCCGGGGGCGGCTCCGGTTCGGGTTCGGGCGACGCCATGTCCGGGTCCGGGCCGAACAGATCGCCATCGAGGGAATCGCTCATAACGGAGATTGTAACCCTTCGGGCGAAAACCCTTTTTTCACCACGAAGCGCACGAAGGCACGAAGAAGGTCAAGGCCGGATTGCACCACGGAGGGCACAGAGAACACGGAGAAGAGCTGGTGTTGGGGTTGGGAACATCCACGGCAAAAGGGATGTACGAACGCTCCGTCCGGAATGACAGCGCGCAGGGCGTCTGTCCAGACACACCATGACGGATGGTTCGGCGTTGCGGGGTGGACGGGATTACACCAACGTCGTCACGTAGCCCGGGCCGTCGGCATTCAGGCCAAAGCGCTACAGTTCCTGCGCCCTCCTTGCAGTCTACCCACCCTCCTGCAAAAGTCCTTGACCTTCTTCGTGCCTTCGTGAGCTTCGTGGTGAATAACAGGACGCGGGCTTGGTTACGGGCGGTAGATGTCGGTGCCGGACGGCGGGTCGAAGGTGAAGACGGCCGGGTCGAGGTCCGCGTTGCGCTCGGTCTCGTGGAAGCGGATCACGGTCTCCTGGCCGAAGATGTCGCGGAAGGCCATGCGGGTGAGTTCCCCCTCCGCGGTCAAGTCCAGGTCCAGGCTGGTGAAGTCGGCCTGCTCGTTGCGCGGCACCAGCACCAGGCGCAGGGCGTCACCCCCCGGCACCGGGCGCAGCGACATGCGGAAGTGTTCGTCCAGGCGCTCCGGCTGAGTGATCGCGGCGATCGGGGTCGCATCGAAGGCATCGCCCAGCGGGCGCACCGTGGCCTGCGACAGGTCCGGGTCGTACATCCACAGGTCCTGCCCGTCGGAGACGATGGTCTGCGGGAACGGCTCGGTCACCTCCCAGTGCAGGCGGTTGGGCATGCCCAGCTGCATGCGCCCGTCGGACTCCTGCAGCACGTACCCCGTGTCGTCGCGCACCGTCTGGGTGAACACGGCGGAGAAGCTCTCCAGCCCGTCGACAAAGCGATCCAGCGCGGCGCGGGCATCCGCAGCGGGCGTGCGGTCAGCCGCCTGCACGGCGCCGGCGAACAGCACGGTCGCGACGACCACGGCCACCAGCAAGCGGGGAAGAAGACGAACGTTCATGCAAGCTCCGGAAGGATGGTTGGCCTCATCCTGCGCCCGGTCGCTTAACCGGGCGTGAATGTATCGTTCGGGGATGGCGCACCACGTCACCGATCGGGAACATGGACCCTGTCGCTGCGCCGGGGTTCAAGGCACTCAGTCGTTCGGGCCGGGGACCAGGACCTCGCGGTTGCCGTTCGACTGCACCGGACTGACCAGGCCGGCGGCTTCCATGTCCTCGACCATGCGCGCGGCCCGGTTGTAGCCGATCTTCAACCGACGCTGGACGAACGAGATCGAGGCCTTGCGCGACTCGATGACCACCTGGACCGCCTGGTCGTACAGTGGGTCCGACTCGCTCTCGCCCCCGTCGGGCGATTCCAGCCCGGGGATGCTGGCGGCACCCGCCTCCGGCTCGTCGAGGATGGCCTCGTTGTAGTCCGGCTCGCCGGTGGATTTCAGGTACTCGACCACCTGGTGCACCTCGTTATCCCCGACGAAGGCCCCGTGCACGCGCTCGGGCATCGCCTTGCCGGGCGGGAGGTAGAGCATGTCGCCGTGGCCCAGCAGGTGTTCCGCCCCCATCTGGTCGAGGATGGTGCGCGAATCCACCCGCGAGGAGACCTGGAAGGCAATACGGGTCGGGATGTTCGCCTTGATCAGGCCGGTGATCACATCCACCGACGGGCGCTGGGTGGCCAGGATCAGGTGGATGCCGGCGGCACGGGCCTTCTGTGCCAGGCGCGCGATCAGCTCCTCGACCTTCTTGCCGACCACCATGATCATGTCGGCAAACTCGTCGACCACGATCACGATAAACGGCAGCGGCTCCAGCTCCGGCGCCTCGGTCTCGGTAATCGCCTCCTCGGGCTTGAACAGCGGGTCCTTCAGGGGCTCGCCAGCGGCCTGGGCATCGCGCACCTTCTTGTTGTAGCCGCCGATATTGCGCACGCCCATCGCCGACATCAGCTTGTAGCGCCGTTCCATCTCCGCCACCGCCCAGCGCAGGGCGTTGGAGGCATCCTTCATGTCGGTCACGACCTCGCACAACAGGTGAGGGATACCTTCGTAGACCGACAGCTCCAGCATCTTCGGGTCGATCAGGATCAGCCGGACCTCGTCCGGGGTCGCCTTGTACAGCAGCGACAGCAGCATGGCGTTCACGCCCACCGACTTGCCGGAACCGGTCGTCCCGGCCACCAGCAGATGCGGCATCTTCGCCAGATCGGCCATCACCGGGGCGCCGCCGATATCCTTGCCCAGCGCCATGGTTAGCGGCGACTTGTTCGAATCGAACAGGTCGGAGCGCAGGATCTCGGAGAGCGCCACGATCTCGCGATTCTCGTTCGGGATCTCCAGGCCCACCGTGGACTTGCCCGGGATCACCTCGACGATGCGCACCGCCATCACCGACAGCGAACGCGCCAGGTCGGTGGACAGCCCGGAGATACGCGAGGCCTTGACCCCGGCGGCCGGTTGCAGTTCGAAGCGCGTAATCACGGGGCCCGGCTGCACCGCGACCACCTCGACCTCCACGCCGAAATCCTTCAGCTTCAGCTCGACCAGCCGCGACAGCGCCTGCAGCGACTCCTCCGAAAAACCTTCGGGCGGCGGTGGCGGCTCGTCCAGCAGCGACAGCGGCGGGTGCGGATCGGCCCCGCTGCCCTCGGTGAACAGCGGGACCTGCTTCTCCTTCTGCACGCGCGGGCTGGGCGGCGGCGTCTCGATGCGCGGCTCTACCCGCGAGGGCGGCCGCTTCTCGGTGCGCTTGCGTTCCTTTTCCACGCGGGTCTCGCGCTCGGCGCGTTCGCGGGCGCCGATACGCCGGTCACGGGCTGAGTCGATCGCCGCGCGGGTCCGCTCCCAACCGCGCACGGCCAGCTGGCCAAGACGGTCCATCAGCAGAAACCAGGACAACCCAGTGAACAGGGTCACCCCCGCGAGGAACAGCGCCAGCAGGACCAGCGTGCCACCCACCAGGCTCAACCCGGCGACCGCCCAGCCACCGAACAGATCGCCCAGGATGCCGCCGGCATGCACCGGCATGCCGCCCGGCATCAGGTGCAGCGCGGCCAGCGCCGACCCGGCGATCAGCGCCACGATCAGCGCCAGGCCCCGCACGGTCAGCTCCATCGGGCTGGCGATCTGCGCCTCGCGGCGATGCCGGAACAGCCACCAGCCAATGCCGGCGACCGCCAGCGGGATCAGGTAGGCCAGATAGCCCAGCAGGTGAAAGGCGATATCCGCGAACCAGGCCCCGGTGGTACCGCCGAGATTGCGCAGGCCCTCGCCGTCGCCGGTGGTCGACCACGCCGCATCGCCGGGGTGATAGCTGGCCAGCGCCACCAGCAGATAGAGCGCCAGCATGCCGAAGATCAGCAGCGCGCCCTCGCGCAGCCCGCGCAGCAGCTGCCCGCTCAGGCTCGGCGGGGCCACCGGCTCCGCCGTCTTCTTGCCCTTGCCCCCGGTCTTGGCCTTGCTTGCGGCCATGCACTCCCCACTGGTCAGGCCCGCGCCGCGGGCAACTCGAATCATCGCGCAGTTTACCGGTTAAACCGGCGTTCGTGGGCGCGCCCGGCCCGGGCTGCGAACCGGTTCCGGGTCGGCGGACCAGATCCATCCCTCGCGCGCGGCGATCGCGGCCTCGTCTGCCGTCGGCGCAACCGCCTGCCCGTCCAGAAAATCGGCCCCGGCCAGTACGCACAGCACGGCATCCACCACATCGTCAGTGACATCGTCCAGGTCCGGCACGGACACCTCGAAGGACCCCGGAAGCCGGGCTCGGACGTCGACCCGAGTCTCCCAGCCTCGGACCTTGCGCAAGGCGGCCGGATACACCTCGATCGCGGTCGAATCGGCAATCGGCCCGGCCACCCTGGGCAGCGGAAGCGACTGCCCGCTGTGGTCGCGCAGGGCCTGCAACAGGTTGACCGCCGCCAGCGCGGTGCGCGCGATGAAGTTCGCCCCCACCTCCAGCGGGCGTTTGCCAAGGCGCTCCCGGATCACCCGGTCTGTATGACGGTGGAACATTGCATCGGCGTGCGCCGCGATGCCCGCCCCGGCCTGGTGCCCGGCCAGCTCGCTTGCCAGGCTCGATGGCCAGCCAAGCGGCGCATCCAGGCACAGCAGAACGGGCTCCGGCGTATCCATCCAGCCGCCCAGGATCGCGGCGGGCGGTTCAGTCGGGGATGCGCGCCGTGCCGCCTCCAGACGCAGAACCCCGCCGGACCAGCGGGCCAGAGCCAGGCCCGTCTTGCGTGGCTGGGTCGCACAATCGACGCCGATGATGCGGACGGTGCCGCTCACGGCCGCCGGCCCCAGACCGCGAACACCGGATCGGCATGCCCCAGTCGCCCGGCATACGGGTCGTCCGGGGGTCTCGGCAGCCCACGCAGGGAGAAGGTCGACAGATCCACGAAGCCGGCGCGCAGAAAGACGTCGAGGACCAGCCCCATGCGCTCGAAGTCGTACAGCGGCTCCCAGGCCGCGATCGCCTTGGTCGGAAAGCAGCGATCGGAGAACGTGACCATGAACACCCCGTCCGGGCGCAGCACCTCGCGTACCGCGCGGAACACCGCCTCGGGCTGCGTCAGGTATTCGACCGACGCGGTACAGACCACGGCATCGAAGCTCGCCGCCGCATACGGCAGTTCCGGACGGAGGTTCAGGTCGTGCACCAAGGATGACGTCAGCCGGGGGTTGTCCGCCAGTTCCTCGGCGTTCATGCCCAGCCCGATCACGGCTTCCGGTGCCTCGACCCGGTCCAGGTGGGACTCCCAGCTGCTCATCAGGTCGAGCACCCTAGCGCCTGGCGGGATGCAGGCGCCATACAGCGCGGCGATCTCGGCCCGCGCGGTCGCGTCCAGGTGGTGCACCCGGCGCGGCGCGGCATAGAACACCGCATCGGACCCCGGGTCCGCGCGCCCCAGCGCCCCGTCGACCCAGAAATCAGTCGGCCGTCCACGCCAGCGGGCCTGCATGCCCGGCCCGCGGGCCGTCAGCAGCCGGGCGACATCCACCGCCCGCTCATCGTCACGCCCAACCTCGTGGCGCGCCATAACCCGCGCCTGCAGCCGCAGGTCGTGCCCTGCCAGCGGATGATTCAGATCCGCCACCAGGTGATCACCCTCCAGCGCCCCGATCCGGAACAGCTCGCGATCCCCGGCCTCGATCCCCGCATGACCGGCAAGGAACGCACGCGGGTAGAAACGCCCCGCACGGGGCTCCACCCGGCGATGCCGGCGCAAGCCCCGGTTGAACGCCGACGCCGGGAGCTCCAGCACGCGATCGGGCTCCCCTTGCGGAACCAGGGCCGCGGCGGCCTCGCGGGAGGCCTCGTGCACCGCCCCCGCGCCCGAGCCGCGCAGGGCGGCCCCGAGATCGCCCGGCCAGCGGTCCCGTTCCAGCTCCAACCACGGCAGGAACAGACACTCCCGGTGACGGGCCTCGGCACTCGCCCAGTCCAGCGTGAAGCCGACATCCACCGCCATTCCCTGCGTCGGTCGCGCTTCACTGTTATTCGGATTGGCGAATGGATCCCGCATGAACACCCTCCCGTAGACTGCCTCGTTGACGATCTTCCGGTTATGGTACGGGCAAGCCCCCACCGGATGTCCGCATGCCCCGCACCCTCTGCTCGCCCCCGTTTGTGTCGCTGCTGGCCGGCGCAGTGTTCGTGTTCGCCACGTTGCTGAGCCTGCCGTCCGCTCAGGCCGAGGGAGATGGGGCCAGCGGCATCGGCGCCGACTCGCCCCTGCGCGTGGGGACGCGCTTCGTGCCACCGTTCGTGATTGCGCCGGAGGAGCCGGGCGCCGCTCCTTCCGGCATTGCCATCGAACTGTGGGAGCGGGTCGCCGAACGCATGGAACTGGACTCCGACTACCGGGAGACCAGCCTCGAGGGACTCATCGAGGACCTGGGGGATGACCGTATCGATATCTCGGTCGCGGCCCTAACCGCGACCGCTGAACGCGCCGAACGGGTCGACTTCACCCATCCGTACTACAGCACCGGGCTGTCGATTGCCGTGCCCCAGCAGGGCAACCCGGTCGCCGGGGCCCTGCGCGCGTTCATCTCCATACCCTTCCTGATGGTCATCCTCGCGCTCTCCGGACTGCTCCTGCTGGTGGGTGCGCTGCTCTGGCTGTTCGAGCGCCGGCGCAACGCTGACGAGTTCGGCGGCAGTGCCGCACAAGGGCTCGGCTCCGCGTTCTGGTGGGCCGCCGTGACCATGACCACGGTGGGCTATGGCGACAAGGCCCCGCGCACCCTGCCCGGCCGCGCGATTGCGCTGGTCTGGATGTTCGCGGCGCTGATCCTGGTCTCCACCTTCACCGCCGCCATTGCGACCACGCTGACCGTCAGTTCGCTGGACACCGGCATCCAGAATGTCTCCGACCTGGAGGGCCAGCGCATCGCCACCATCGGCGGCTCCAGTGCCGCCGCCTGGCTGGACGACCAGGGCTTTGCCTACCGTGACCATGCTGACCTCGCCACCGCACTGGGCGCAGTCGCCGAGGGCCGGGCCGACGCCATGGTCTACGACGCTCCGCTGCTGCGCTATCAGGTCCGCGAGCACTTTGCGGGGCAACTGGAGGTTCTGCCGGTCGAGTTTCTGCGCCAGGACTATGCCCTCGCCCTGCCCCAGGGCTCGCCGCTGCGCGCCCCGATGAACGTCGCTATCCTCGAGATTCTGGAATCCGACGAGTGGCAGCGGGTGCTGCGGCGCTATCTCGGCAACTGACGGAGCCTGTCACGGGGAGACACCATCATGGAGGAGACCTTTCTGATCGCGATCGTCGACCAGGACCGCGAGGAGCAGGCCCTGGCCATCGCCGCCGAGGAAGGCGGCGCGGACGGGGCGGTGATCCAGGGTTCGGGCCTTGGTTTCCCCGAGCACATGACCTTTCTCGGCGTGACCTACCAGGGCAACGAGTCGGTCTGCATCTGGCAGCTGGATACCGCGCGCGCCGAACGCATTGCGCAGCGCCTGAACCTGGAGCTCGACCTGTTCCAGCCCTACAACGGGCTTGCCTTCACCCTGGACGTGAGCGCCCTTCAGGGCATGGAGTTCGTCGGCCACCTGACCACCACGCCCTGACGCGCCCGGATACGGAGACTCTGCCATGCAATTCGTTCTGCTCGCCGCCGTCATCCCGCGCAGCCTGGCCGACCGCGCGATCGAGATCGTTCAGCGCGACGGGGCCGCCGGCCTGACCCTACTGGATGCCCAGGGCATCGCCCAGCTGCGGCGCAACCCCGTCATGGACCTGAAGGACACCTCCGGCCGCAAGGTGCTGCTGATGGTGCTGGAGTCCAGCCTTGCCCGGCGCATGCTGGACCACCTGGACGCGGAACTGGAACTGAGCCGACTGGGCAACGGGTTTGCCGTGACCCTGCCGATCAAGGACATCGCCGGCATCAAGCCGGAACAGATCGAGCACCTGCGCAAGACGCTCGGGAAACACTGAACGCGGCTCAACGCCAGGGCGGATCCACGCCCTCCACACGATACTCGCGGCCCAGCGCGCGCAGCAGGCTGAAGCAGCAGAAGACCAGGATGATTGCCACTGGCAGCCCGGCGGTCAGGGAGCCGGTCTGCAGGCTGTCCAGCGCGCGCTCGCCGCCGACGATCAGCAGCGTCGCGGCCACCGCGCCCTCGGTAATCCCCCAGATCACCCGCTGGCGCTTCGGCGAGTGCTTCGAACCGCGCGAGATCAGTGCGTCCACCACGTAGGTGCCGGAGGCCGACGAGGTGATGAAGTAGGTCGCGATCAGCAGGGTTGCCACGCCGGAGGCGATCGTGGTCCAGGGCAGCTGCGCGAGGGTTGCGTACAGGGCCACCGTGGTGTCCTCGGCGACCGCCGCGGCGATGCCCGCGCCGTCGTCGAACAGCTCCATGTGCAATGCGGTGCCGCCGAAGATCGCCATCCAGGCGAACACGAACAGGCTGGGCAGGGCGAGCACGCCGACGATGAACTCGCGGATGGTGCGCCCGCGCGAGATGCGCGCGATGAAGATGCCGACGAACGGCGACCAGGCGATCCACCAAGCCCAGTAGAACATGGTCCAGTCCTTCTGCCACTGCGAACCGCCGATGGCGTCGGTGTGCAGGCTGAGTTGGATGATCTGCTGCAGATAGCCGCCGGTGGAGTCGAGGAAGAAGCGCAGGATGAACAGCGTCGGCCCGACGATCAGCACGAACAGCATGAAGCTGATCGCCAGCACCAGGTTGAACACGCTGACCCACTTCAGCCCGCGATCCAGCCCGGAGATCACCGACAGCACCGCCACTGCGGTGATCGCGGTAATGATGCCCACCTGCCACCAGTGCGAGACCGGCATGTCGACCAGCACGTTGAGCCCGGTATTGAGCTGCATCGCCCCGAACCCCAGCGAGGTGGCCAGCCCGAACAGGGTGCCGAATACCGCGAGGATGTCGATCACATGTCCGATCGGGCCGTAGATGCGATCCCCCAGCAGCGGGTAGAAGATCGAGCGGATGGTCAGCGGCAGGCGGTGCCGGAAGCTGAAATAGGCGACCGACAGCCCCAGCACCACGTACACCGCCCAGGCATGCAGGCCCCAGTGGAAGAAGGTGTAGACCATCGCCTGGCGTGCGGCCGCGTCGGTCTCGCCATCGCCGGTCGGCGGGTGCTGGTAGTGCAGGATCGGCTCGGCCACACTCCAGAACACGAGGCCAATCCCCATACCGGCGGAGAACAGCATCGCGAACCAGGCGGCAAAGCCGAACTCCGGCCGGTCGTCCGGCTGCCCCAGCCGGATCACGCCATAGCGGCTGAAACCCAGCCAGATCAGGAAGCCGAGGAAAAAGGTCACCACCAGCAGGTAGCCCCAGCCGAGATACTCGGTGATGAAGCCGTGGATGCTGGCGAACACCTCGCTGGCCGTGGACGGGAAGATCACCCCGAAGGCGACGAACACCACCACCATGATCGCGGAGGCGGTGAACACCGTCGGGTTCACCGTGGCGAAGAAGGCCTCCGGGCGATAGTGGCTCATGCCGCGGCCTCCCCGCGGGCCGGATCAGCCCGGCGCATCGGGATCCGTGCCCTCGTCGGCGGAGCACAGCGCCCCGGTGAGATCCGCCTCGTCCAGCACGTGCCCCTCGGCCACGGCATCGAACTGGCTGCGGGTCGCCCCCGCCTCCAGCTCCAGCTCGGCATCCAGCGCCAGCAGGCGGAAGCGGTAGTGATGACAGCCCTCCGGCGGTACCGGGCCGAGATAGCCGACCTTGCCGAAGGCATCCATCCCCACGCGCCCCTCGCGGGGCAGGTGCAGGGCATCCACGCAATGCGTATCCGGCGGCAGGTTCCAGACCAGCCAGTGAGTGACCTCCCCCAGCGGCGAATCCAGGTCCTCCAGGATCAGCGCGAGGCTGCGCGCGCCCGCCGGCACCTCGCGGATCTCCAGTTGCGGCAGCTCGTTGGCATCCCGCGCCGAGACCTCGACCGGCATCCGTTCTCCGTCAGCAAACGCCGGACTGCTCAATCGCATGGCCCGCATCCTCCTCCATGACCCGATTACAGGCTCGCCCGCGGCCGAGGGCGGGTCAAGCCGTGCGTCGGACAATCCGGGGCCGGATTGATCGGGATCAAGCCCGGACACTTTGACTGCCCATCGCACCCGCGTCCCGCGTACACTTCTCCCCATGGCACAACTGACCTTTCAGGGGGCGACCGGCGAGGTCACCGGATCGCGTTATCTCCTCGAGACCGACGACGCCCGCGTCCTGCTGGAATGCGGCATGTATCAGGGCAACAGCGATGCGGACGAGGCGAACCGCGCCCCGCTCGCCGAACTGGCGGAAAGCCTCGACGCGGTGGTGCTGTCACACGGCCACCTCGACCACTCGGGGCTCCTGCCCAAGCTGGTGCGCGATGGCTACCGCGGCCCGATCTACTGCACGCCGGGCACCGAGGAACTGCTCGAGATCATGCTCGAGGATGCCGCGTTCGTAATGAGCAAGGACATCGAGTGGGAGAACAAGTGGCGCCGGCGGGCGGACAAGCCGCTGCTGGAGCCGGTCTACGACATCGATGATGTCGCCACCACCCTCGGGCTGTGCGAGGCCGTGCCCTACGGCCAGGCGCGCAAGATCGCGGGCGGGATTGGCCTGACCTTTCGCGATGCCGGGCATATCCTCGGCTCCGCGATCGTGGACCTGATCGTGCCCGCTGGCGGTCGCGACCGGCACCTGGTGTTCTCGGGCGATCTCGGCAATGCCGACGCCGTGCTGATGCACGAGCCCGCGCGCCCGGAACACGCCGACCACGTGCTGCTGGAGAGCACCTACGGCGACCGCGACCACCGCCCGATGGAGGAGACGGTCGAGGAGTTCGCGCAGGTGCTGGCCGAGGCCGACAAGAGCGGCGGCAACGTGCTGATCCCGGCCTTCGCGGTCGGCCGTACCCAGGAGGTCCTCTACCACCTGAGCATGCTGCACCACGCCGGGCGCCTGCCGCAGCAAAAGGTCTTCCTCGACAGCCCGATGGCCATCAAGGTCACCGAGCTGTACGCCCGCCTGCGCCGGACGCTGGACCCGGAGGACATGGACCGGCTGCACCAGGCCGCGAATGGGGATCCGGCTGCCTACCTGCCCGGGCTGCAAGTCTGTCGCACGGTGGAAGAATCCATGGCGATCAACCGCATCACGGGCGGCGCGATCATCATCGCCGGCTCCGGCATGTGCAATGGCGGGCGCATCCGCCACCACATGAAGTACAACCTGTGGCGGCGCGAGGCGCACCTGGTGATCGTCGGCTTCCAGGCCGCCGGCACGCTCGGGCGGCGTCTGGTGGATGGCGCCGAGAAGGTCAAGCTACTGGGCGACGAGGTCGCGGTGAACGCCAAGATCCATACCCTGGGCGGCTTTTCCGCTCACGCCGGGCGCAGCCAGCTGCTCGACTGGGCACGCGGCTTTCAGGACCAGCCGGTGTTCCATCTGGTCCACGGCGAGCCGGAGGCGCGCGAGGCCCTGGCCGCCAGCCTGCGTGACGAGCTGGGGGCCGAGGCGCGTGTGCCCGCCTTCGGCGAGACCATCACCCTGTAACGCCGCATCCCCACAGCTGCGATGCCGGAGGCCGAAGCCGTCAGCACCTACGCCCTGATCGCCGGTTTTCTCGGCGGTCTCGGCCTGTTCCTGCTCGGGATGACCCTGCTGACCGACGGCCTGAAGACCGCCGGCGGCAAGGCGTTGCAGCATATCCTCGGGCAATGGACCCGCACCCGGCCGCGCGCCCTCGCCTCGGGCATGGGCGTGACCGCACTGGTGCAGTCCTCCAGCGCGGTCACCGTGGCCACCATCGGCTTCGCCAACGCCGGCCTGCTGACGCTCGGACAGTCGGTCTGGGTGATCTTCGGCTCTAACGTCGGCACCACCATGACCGGCTGGCTGGTCGCGCTGATCGGCTTCAACATCCGCATCGAGGCCTTCGCCCTGCCGGCGATCGGCATCGGCGCCCTGCTCTACCTGTTCATGAAGGCCGCGCGGCCGCGCTACCTGGGCCTGGCCCTGGCCGGCTTCGGCCTGCTGTTCTTCGGCATCGACGTACTGCGCGAGGCCTTCGAGGGGCTTAGTGCCACCTTCGACCTCGGCGCGCTGGCCCGCCCCGGCTTCCTCGGGCTGGTCATCATGGTCGGCATCGGCGCGCTGCTGACCGTGCTGATGCAGAGCTCCTCGGCCTCCATGGCCATGGCCCTGACCGCCGCGATGAGCGGTGCGGTCCCGCTGGAGGCGGCCGCCGCGGCCGTGATCGGCGCCAACCTCGGCACCACGGTCAAGGCGCTGCTGGTGGTGATCGGCGCGACCCCGAACGCCAAGCGCGTCGCCGCAGCCCATGTGATCTTCAACGGCCTGACCGCAATCGTCGCGCTGCTGATCCTGCCCTGGTTTCTGGCCGCGATCGCCTGGATCTGGGGCAGCACCGGCGAGGCCCCGGCCCCGGCGGTGCTGCTGGCGCTGTTCCATACCGCATTCAACCTGCTCGGGGTAGCGCTGATGATCCCGGTCGCCCCGCCTATGATCCGCTGGCTGCAGGGCCGCTTCCGCACCATCGAGGAAGACATCGCCCATCCCCGGTATCTGGACCGCCACAGCTCCGGGGTCCCGGATCTCGCCCTGCAGTCGCTGATCCAGGAGACCGAACGCCTGGCCGACATCGGCCACTCGATGGCGCGCGAGGCCCTGCAGACCGCACCGCCGGCGGCCGGCATCCTCGACCGCCGGCGCCTGGCCGCAGAGCAGCTGACCCAGTCCATCGCGGAGTTCGCGGCGCACACGGCCAACCACCCGATGCCGGAACAGGTTGGCCATGACATCGCCGAGGCCGTGCGCATCGCCCGCTACCACCGCGAGGTCGCCATACTGGCCGACGAGATCGCCGACCTGCGCCGCCAGTCCAGCGGCGAGGAGCGCCCGATCGTGACCGAGCAGCGCCGCGCCTGGCAGGAACAGGCGATACGCGCCCTGGACCTGTGCAACCTGGAGGCGGATGACGTCGACAATGGCCATGATCTGGCCGCCGCCGAGGCTGTGGACACGGTGGAGACCACCTACGCCGAACTGAAGGCCGCCCTGCTGCGCGAGGGTACCTTCGGCTCGCTGAGCATGGCCGAGATGGAACGCCAGCTGCGGATCATCAGCATGGCGCGGCGCCTGGTCACTCAGGCGGCCAAGGCGCGTCACCACACCGAGGCGCTGAAAGACCAGATCCGGGGGCTGCGCAAGGGAAACACGGATTGATGCACACGCTCGCGTTGGCAATGGAGAACGCATGATCGACCGGGACACGCTGCAGGACGCGATCGCGAACCACCGGGCCGAGGCCCTGACCTTTGACGGGCTGGAATACGCCCGGCTGCTGGAACCGGTGAACCACTACCCGCGTGGTTCCGTGGTGCTGCCGGACGGCTCGGTGGTGCCCGGCTACCCGGCCATTGGGCGGATCCAGTCACTGGAGGCCGGCTTGCCGCGCCAGTTCGAGCAGCCGTTCTGGGCGGAGGAAAAGATCGACGGCTTCAACGTGCGCATCCTGCGCCGGGACGGCCGGGTCTACGCCTTCAGTCGGGGCGGTTTCGTCTGCGCCTTCAGCACCGACCGGGTGCCCGATTTCGTGGACCTTGCGGTGTTCGACGCCGAGCCCGACCTGGTGCTGTGCGCGGAGATCGCCGGACCGGACACCCCCTATCTGGAGGGCTCCACGCCGCGCGTGGCACAGGATGTTGGCCTGTTCGTGTTCGACCTGATGCGGCTCGGCCGCCCCGGCTTCGTGCCGCAGGACGAGAAATTCGCCCTGATGGAACGCCACCAGCTACCCCCGGCACCCCTGCACGGACGGTTCACGCCCGCGGACAGCGCAGCACTGGGACGCCTGATCCGACAACTGGATGCGGAGGGGGCCGAAGGGCTGGTACTGAAGACCGCGGACGGCCAGCACCGCGCCAAGTACGTGGCCGGGGGCTCCTGCATCAACGACATCCGCGTGTGTTCCGAGCAGCTGCTGGACCTGCCGCCGGAATACTTCACCAACCGCCTGACCCGCCTGGCGGTGTTCCTCGCGGAGCATCCCCCCACCGAACCTGCCGCCGTGGAACGGGAACTGGGCGAGGCCCTGCTGTCCGGGCTGGCGACCGCGGTGGACAAGAGCCGGCGCGAGGGACGCGTCGGCCATACCTACCGCTGCCGCTTTCGCGAGCACGCGGGGGCGCAGCGCTTTGTCGACCACATGCAGGCAACCGGCGGGCGCCACGTGCGCTTCCTGCCGGACACCCCGCGTCAGGAAGAAAGCGGCTACTGGCTGCTGGAGTTCGAACGCCTGTTCGACCGCATCACCGGCACCCTCGCCTCCGCCCTGGCCGGAGACCGGCAATACGACTGAGCCCTTCGCCTGCTTGCAGGCGAACTCGGGAAAGGCCCCGACTTGCGGCCTCAGGCTCCGCCCTGACCGGGGATGCCCGACTCGGAGAGGTTCTCCATCACCTGGCGCAGGTAGTCGGCGGTGACCAGCTTGATGCCCATGCGGTTGCCCAGCTTGCGCATGCCCTCGTCGGCGCTGGCCAGCTCGGCATCCAGCTCCATCGCCAGCAGCACGGCATCGACATCCTCGCGCGAATCCACCAGCCCCTTGCGCATGGCCTCGCGGAAGCGCTCGCGCAGCTGCGTGATCAGCTCCGGGCGCAGCGACTCGGCCGCCCCGGCCTGGCGCGTGTGTTCCTCGGCGATGCGCAGGCCGCGATCGATGCGCGTGCGCACCTCGTCGATGAACTCGTAGAGGATGTCGCTCGGCAGGGTCAGCGCAAAGCGACGCGGCGAGCGCACCCAGACCACGGTCTCGAAGTCGGCCGCCAGGGCCTCGAGGTCGCGCATGCCGCGAAACTCCTCGTACACGGACAGCGGCATGTAGAACTCGGCGGGGCAGTGGCGCGCCAGGTTGAGAAAGGTCCGCAGGATGTCCTCGGGGTCCTCGCCGAACTGCCCGGCCACATGCGGGTTGGTAAAGACGCTGGTATCCAGCACGAATCGGCGCATCACGACCTCCTGTCGGCTCCCTTCATCATCGGCAGGGGCCGGCGGCCCGTCAACCGGCCCGCGACACCCCGCCCACGCCAACGCATGTGGCATAATCGGCGCGTCTTTACCCAGCCGGACACGGATTGCCCTTGGCCACCCGAGCGGAAGTCGAAAAATTCCTGGAGCGCCTGCGCGAGGACCTCGAACGTCACCAGATCGAGATCCCGACCCTGCCCGATGTCTCGGTGCAGGCGCTGTTCATCACCCAGGACGAATCCAGCTCCATCGCCGATCTGGTCAACCTGATCTCGCGCGACACGGCCCTGGCTTCGCGCCTGGTGCGCCATGCCAACAGCCCGGCCTACCGGGGGCTGACCCGCTGCGCCACCATCCGCTCCGCGGTCACCCGCCTGGGCATGGAGCGCGCCCGCCAGACCATCATCGCGCTGTCCATGAAGGAGGTCTTCCAGAGCGGGAACGAGGCCATCCGCATCCGGATGGAAGAGCTGTGGAATCACAGCCTGGAGGTGGCGATCATCAGCTACCTGCTGGCCCGTCGCCACCCCCATCTGGACCCGGATACCGCCCTGCTCGCCGGGCTCGTTCACGACATCGGCATGATCCCGATCCTGCGCCGCGCAGAGAAGACCCAGGAGATCTACGAGGATCCGCGCGCCCTGCAGGCCGCGGCCGATGCCGCGCACGTCGCCATCGGCCGCGCGATGCTGAAGAGCTGGAACTTCGAGCCGGAGATCATCCGCGCCGTGGCCGAACACGAAAACCTCAAGCGCGAGCCGGAGGAAGGCGAACCGGTCAATTACAGCGACATTCTGCAGGCCGCCAACATCGAGAGCCACAACGCCACCCGGCATCGACTGGCCCATATCGACCGCAGCTCGGTCGCCTCCATCCGCCGTCTGGCGGCCAAGCCCGGCACCACCCGGCTGAACTGGGAAGACGACGCAATCGGCCTGGAACACGTCAACCAGATGATCGAATGAACCCCGCGGGGCGCAGGCGGTCTTCTTCATATCGCCCCGGAACGGACGCCCGCATGCCCGCCATTCTCCAGCTCGTCTACGCCTCTCGCGCCACCTTCCGCGAGAACACCTCCAGCCAGGGCATCGAGCCCGAAGTCAGCCGCATCCTGATGCAGTCACGCCAGAACAACCCGCGCAGCGGGATTGTCGGCGCGCTCTATTACGGGGATGGCCACTTCTTCCAGTGTCTGGAGGGCGAGCCCGAGGCCGTACGCGACACCCTGGAGCGGATCCGGCGTGACGATCGCCACGAGGAGGTCCGGGTGCTACGCGAGCAGTCACTGGACAGCCCGGGATTTGGCGAATGGTCGATGAAATACGTCCCGGCAGCGGGGGACGTCCGTCAGCTGCTACAGCGCTTTGGCCAGCGCCAGTTCGACCCCTTCGCCTTCGACGATGACCGTATCGACGCGATGCTGGACCTGCTGCGTCAGGGCCGGGACAACGCACCTGCCGAGGGAGCGGGATCGACGGGCGGCAAGGCGGAAGATGCCACTCGGGGCAGCACCCGTGCGCTGTTCGGGATCGGCCTGGTCGCGGTGGCGATCGTGCTCGGCGTGATCGGAGCCGCGACCTACCTGCTCGTCACGTCGTAGAGGCCTCGGAACATTCCGGCAGCGCGGGCGCCGGGAACGCCCGCTGGATTTGATCGCGCCCACCCCACTTGGCCCGGTATAGCGCCTCGTCGGCAACGACCAGCAGATCGGGACCATCCTCCTCGGGATAGTCGGCCGAACACACCATACCGATCGAGATAGTGCAGCCGAAGCGCTCGTCCCGATGGTTGAAATCCAGGGAAGCGAAGTTCCGGCGGATATCCTCGAGCACCCGCCGGGCATTCTCCGCGTCGCACTCCGGCAGCACCGCGACGAATTCCTCCCCGCCATAGCGGCCGATGATGTCGGACTGGCGCAGGCGCTGTCGCAGCAAGGTCGCGATCGACATAATCACGACATCTCCCACGGCATGCCCGTAGGTATCGTTGACTCTCTTGAAGTGGTCGATGTCGAGCATCGCAAGCGTGACGGGTCGCCCGATCCGTCTAGCGCGCAACACCTCCCGACTGGCGGCCTCCTTGATGCTGGCGTGCTTGAGCAGTCCGGTCAGACTGTCTTTGCTGATCCGCTCCTCCAGCTGGCGTGCGCGCGCGATCCGCGAGCGGGCAGCTGCCACCAGTTGCACGTCGGAAATCGGCTTGGTCAGAAAGTCGTCCGCGCCCCAACCCATGGCCTCGATCTGGCGCTCGATATCGGTTTCCGCAGACAGATACACAATCGGCAGATGGATGTAGGCCTCGTGCTGGCGAATCAGCCCCGCCAGGTCGGTGCCCGCGTATTCGGGCATATACAGATCCATCAGAACCAGTTCCGGCCGAAACGCGGCGATCGTATCCATGATCTCGCGCGGCATATCCAGCACCCGGGCCTCCATCCCGGCCGCGGTCAGCACCAGCCGCATATGCTCGGCTAGATCGGCGTCGTCGTCCACGATCAGCACCCGTTGCGCCGGCGCATGGCGCTCCTCGAAGATCTGCGAGATGCGGCTCACGAGCCGGGGTACATCCAGCGGTTTCAGGAAATACCCCTGCGCGCCCAGCTGAACCGCGCGCACACGCGACGGAAAGTCATCTTTGTCGGAGAGAAAGATCAACGGGCACCCCAGCGCTTTCAACTCGGGGCAGTCCACCAGCCTGGTGGTTGCATTTTCACGGCCTTCGTCCAGCATCACGTCGATCAGCAGCAAATCCGGCTGCTCACCCTCCACTGCACGCTTGAGCGCATCAATGCCGTCGAACACTCGAACCGCATAATTGAAAGACTGGAGCTGCTGCCCGAGCTGGCCGGCCAGTTCCGCATCGTCTTCGACCAGCCATACCTTCTGGACACTGCCCGCAGTGCGTGGAGTCTCCGGGAGCACACCCACCCCCGATTGCCCCAGGGGCTCGAGCGATTGGGCGGGTACCGTGCGGGAGAGTCCTGCGATCTCGTCCGCCAGCCACTGACGACTCGCACGATCCAGTGCCAGCGCCTTCGCCCCAAGCCAGCTTCCGATCCGCTGTTCCAGCACACGCGCGGCGGCACTCAACTCCGCACAGCCGAAACTGCCCCCGCTGCCGGCCAGCTTGTGCAGACGCTGTTGCAGTTCGTCCAGCACCTCGCGGTCCTGCTCCTTCCCGGCCAACCGGCCCTGCAGAGAACTCAATGCAGCCAGCTCATCCGGGAGGTGTTGCAGATACCGAGCACGCAGTTGTGCCAGGCGGTCCTTCAAGGCCTGCTCGGCGCCAGCACTTGTCATGCCGCCCCCTGCCAGATCCGCCGTACCTCGTCGGAAAGCGTCATGGGGTCGAACGGTTTGGCGATCACGTCACGCGCCCCCAGCGACTTGTAGTGTGCGATCTCGGAGGGCTGCACCTTGGCGGTCATGAACGCCACCGGCACCTCGGCCAGCGCCGGAATCCCGCGTAGGGCCTCCAGGGTCGTGGGACCATCCATCCCGGGCATCATCACATCCAGCAGGATCAGGTCTGGTGCAAATGCCTCGGCATCGCGTACCGCCTCCTCGCCCGAAGCACAGGTCTTCACGGTGTAACCACCCACCGTCTCCAGGGCCAGTTCGGCAACCGCCTGAATATCCGGCTCGTCTTCGACATAGAGAATGCGTTGCAACTCGGACACTTTCGACTCCCCTGGGGTGAACCGCTACGGGTCCGTGACGTGCGGGCCGTAGCCGGACCCTGGTTCTGAACTGGATGGATAACCATTCGCATCGCGGGCAAGCGGCAACTCGAACCAGAATGTCGCTCCCTCGCCCTCCACGGAGTCAAAGCCTATACGCCCGCCCATATGTTCTACCAGTTCCCGGCTAATCGCGAGGCCGAGCCCGGTCCCGCCCTTCGTTCGGCTGTCGGAGCCATCCGCCTGTGCGAATTTCCCGAAGATCTGCTCGCGGAAGTTGTCCGGAACACCCGGCCCATCATCCGCCACACTGACCCGGACGCCTGCGGTCGGATCGCTCACTGACTGCACCGACACCCGCACGCTGCCGCCCGGGGGCGAGAACTTCACCGCGTTCGACAGAAGATTGGCGAGCACCTGCAACAGGCGCTGGTCATCGACCCGAACCGCAACCCCGGGCGCGCCACTATCGAGCACCAGCTGGACCTGGTGTTGTTCGGCATAACCCCGATAACTCTCGAGCGCCTGTTCGAGCAGCGGCTCGAGCCGCTCCGCACGCATATCAAAGTGCAGCTTGCCCGCCGCGATCTTCTCCATATCGAGCAGATCGTTGATCAACAGCGTTAGCCGCTGGCTGTTGCGCTGGGCAATCGTGACCATTTCGCCGACCTTGCCGGGCAGTTCGCCGAGCGCGCCGCTGGCAATCATCCCGAGGGCGCCCGAGATCGACGTCAGTGGTGTCCGCAGTTCGTGGCTGACCGTGGAGACGAATTCGTTCTTCATGCGCTCCACCCGCTTGCGTTCGGTGATGTCACGCACAACCCCCACATAGAGGGGCTCGCCGTGTTGCGTGACCTCCGATACGGCGAGTTCCATCGGGAACACGGTTCCATCCTTGCGGCGCCCCTGCAGTTCCCTGCTGGTGCCAATCACCCGCCGGTTGCCAGTGGCCTGATAATTACGCAGGTATACGTCATGGCTCTCACGATCAGGCCCGGTCATCAACACGCTTACATTGCGACCGGCAACCTCACGGGGCATATACCCGAAGATGCGACTTGCACCCGGATTGAACGACTGGATCAACCCATCGCGATCGATCGTGATGATCCCGTCTACGATGTTATCGATGATCGTCTGCGTGCGAAGCGCCTGCTCCGCCAGGGCTCGCTCCGCCTCTATACGCTCGGTTACGTCTTCGTTCACGCCAATCGCCCGCACGACCACACCTGCCGCATCGGTTATCGCCTGTGCCATAGCGCGAATATGACGTGTCGCCCCATCGCCCCGGAGAATTCGGAACGTGAACTCGCGGGGTGTCCCGGGACGTTCAAGGATCGTTTCGAGGCTGGCTTCTGCGTGCTCCACGTCTTCGGGCAGCAAGGCGCGCCTCCAGTCATCGGCATGGTGACCAAAATCGCGGGGTAACACGCCGTAAAGACGGAACATCCCGGAATCCCAGTCAAGCCGCCCACTAGTCAGGTTCAAATCCCATACACCCAGCTGCGCCGCCTCGGTGGCCAGCGTCAACTGCTGGGTGGCATCCCGGAAGCGCTGCTCGCTCTCGCGCAATTTGCGTTCAGCCTGCTTGCGGTCGGTTATGTCGGTGTAGACGGCAAGCCACACCTCTCCCTGTACCGGGTGAGTGAAGGTGCTGAAAGAAACCATACAGTCGAGTTCGGTGCCGTTCTGGTGCCGCTGTCGCAGTTCCCCTTCCCAGGCGCCATGTTGCAGGATGCTGGTGGCGACATCCTCCAGCCGACTGGCGCCAGATTCGCGACCAGGCGGGCCGAGCTGCTGCCACGGAGTGTTGACCAGTCCGCCACGCTCGTATCCGAACATCTTCTCAGCGCCGGCATTGGCGTAGATGACGGCCTGGCTGCCCGAATCGATGAGCAACACCCCACCCTGCATCTGCTCCAGCATTCGCGCCTGCAGACGAATATCGTCCTCCAGGGTGGCGTGACTGCTGATTTTCTGGTGACGGTAACGCTCGGGAATCACCGGTGGCTGTAGTTCGAATGCCTGGATGATGTCGAAGACACCCTCGCGGTTGCATCGGGTCAGATAGCAGTTGACCGCGGCATGCTGGGTCTCCGGGTCCATCACCACACTGCCCTGCGGAGCCGTCACGCGGACGGTCTTGAGTGCATCGACCAGCGCCTCGGAATCGGTGCTGCCGGCGGCATTGGCTGCCGTGGCAAATGCCTTCACACAGACATAGGCGCCCTCGCTGAAGTTGGTGACGGTGCCATTGCCATGCGGCCAGATGCCATTGACATCGGGCATCTGTGCAAGCCGCTCCATAAAATCACGATTGGCATCGCTGTCAACGCTCATGAAATAGGTGTTGCTGGAGTACAGGCCTTCACGCACCTCTGGCGGCAGCTTGCTCGCCATCATCTCGTCGTAGTGCCCCATAACCACAGCAATACCTGACTTGAGTCCACGCTCGGAAAAGCGCGTAAGCAGGTTGATCTGGTCGGCTCCGGCAAAGTAGGGCACAAAGACGTCGGGGGCTGCCGCCGCAACAACATCGAGCAGGCGATCAATCTCCTCTACGGCCACGCCGAGGTCGCGGTATTCCTCACCCAACGACTCACCGCCGCACTTCGCCAACGCGTCCTTGGCGGCTGCAATGGAGCCGCGGGGCCATTCGTAGTTGTTGCCAGCAAAGAAAAACCGCGGGCCGTACTGCTCCCGCATGTAGGGGATCATGCGGTCGATCTGCTGATTGGGCAGGGCGGCGAAGTGGAAGAAATAGCGGCTATCGATACTGCCTTCGTGGAAGGAAAAATTGAGCTGCGGAACCCGGTTCGGTTCGGCCACGCGATAGGCAACGGCGATACGGGAGTTGGACAGCAGGTTGCCAATGATGGCGGCGCAGCCATGCTGCTTGACCAGTTTTTCCGCTGCGGCGACCGCGCTCTCCGGCAAACTGCCGTCATCCTCGACCACAAGCTCCAGTGGCCGGCCCAGCACACCGCCCTGTTCGTTGATCTCGGCACAGGCGATCTCGGCGGCGCGGAGGATTTCCGTTCCGTATATGCTGACCAGGCCGGTCAGTGGCGGCATCAGGCCGAGCCTTACGCTCCCCACATTCACTGGGCACCCCCATGCTTGCCCCGGCCCTGTCCGGTCAGTGGCAGGTCGAACCAGAAGGTCGCCCCCGCGTCCGGCACGGAGTCGAACCCGACCTCACCGCCCATGCGCTCCACTAGCTCCCGGGTGATCGCCAGCCCCAGGCCGCTACCGCCCTTCTGGCGGGTGTCGGAGGCATCGGCCTGGGAAAACTTCTGGAAGATGCGTTCGCGGAACGCCTCCGGGATCCCGGGGCCGTGATCGATCACCGAGACGCGCACCTGCGCCTCGCCATGCTCCACCGCCACCCGCACCTCCTCACCCTCCGGCGAGAACTTGGCTGCGTTGGAGAGCAAATTGGCCAGCACCTGTTGCAGGCGGTCGGCATCCACCTCGACCCGAACCCCGTCGTCCTCCGCATCCAGCACCAGGTGCACCTCGTACTGGTCGGCATAGCTCTGGTTGCTGCGCACAGCCTGCTCCAGCAACGGAAACAGCGGCTGCTCTCGCATCTCGAAGCGCATCTTGCCGGCCACCAGCTTTTCCATGTCCAGCAGATCGTTGATCAGCAGCCCCAGGCGCTGGCTGTTCTTGTGGGCAATCTCCAGCATCTCCTGCATCCGCTCCGGCAACGCCCCTGCAGCCCCGCCCGTCAACAGCCCCAGGGCCCCGGAGATGGACGTGAGCGGCGTGCGCAGCTCGTGGCTGACCGTGGAGATGAACTCGTTTTTCATGCGCTCGATGCGCTTGCGCTCGGAGATATCCTCGATGATCGACCAGATCAGTTTGCGACCGGACTTGTCGTGCACGACCATTCCGTTGAGCAGTACGGGATACCGGGTGCCGTCCTTGCGGATGTATTCCTTCTCGTAGGGGCCGTAACGGCCCGTCTGTTCCATGCTCTCCAGTTGCTGCGCTTCCTGCGCTGCGTACTCCCGGGGCGTGACATCCCAGTAGCTGAGTGCAACGAACTCCTCGCGGGTATAACCGGTCGGGCGCAACAGGGCCGCGTTGAGATCCACAAACGCCCCGGTCTCGTAATCGTTCAGCGCGATCCCCACCGGTGAGAGCTCGAACAGCCCCCGCAGGCGGGCCTCGCTGTCCGCGACGGCCAGCTCGGCCTCCTTTTCATCCGTGATATCCCGAATATATCCGTGCCACAGCGTACTGCCGTCGTCGAGGGGCTCGGGCGAGGCGTGACCCTGCACCCACCCCACGCGACCATCATCCCGCAGGGTGCGATACTCGCAATGCCAGTTGCTAAGTTCCCGCCGCGACCGTTCGATGGACTGCGCCACCCGATCCCGGTCCTTCGGGTGCAGACTGCGGAACACCGCGCTGGCATCCTCGCGTGCCGCCTCTGCGCTGATGCCGTAGATGTCCCGGATGCCGGGGCTGCTGTACGGGAAGGCCACGCGGCCGTCCGGCCACTGCCGATACTGATACACCATACCCGGGACCAGTGAGGTCAGCTTCTTCAACTGCTCGTGCGACTGTTCCCGCTCCAGGCTCGCGGCCACCCAGCGCCCCAACAGACGCACGAACATGCGTTCACCCTCGCTGAACGCGGCCGGTCTGGGGTGCGCCGACGAAAAGTTCAGGGTGCCAAAGCGCTGTCCCTCAACCTCCAGCACGACACCGATGTAGGCTTCCAGGCCGAAGTCCGCGTAACACGGGTGGCCCTGGTGCTCGGACGCGGCCATGTGCTCGATCGTCAGCAGGTCGTTGTGCGCAAGGGTCAGCGCACAGTAGGTACGCCCGAGCGCAAAGCGCTGACCACGCTCGAGGGGGGCGCCAGCCGGCGCGACGAACGCCCGCACCGTATAGTCGTCGCCGCGGATCCGGCTGACGATGCCCAGTTCCAGCCCCAGAAAGTCGGCCCCCATTTGTAGCGCGCGCTCGAGCTGGTCATCGAGGTCCAGCGCCACCAGGGATGCAATCTCGTTGAGCGCCGCGAACGCGTCCAGCTGGCGCTGATGCTGTTCACGATGTTCCCGTTCCCGGGTCGCATCGAGGATGAAGCCGTCGAGGTAGCGTACTCGGCCATCCGGATCACGAATGGCGGAGCCCCGTTCCTGGGCCCAGCGGATACTGCCGTCACGATGCCAAATACGGTATTCAACGGACCAGTCGTTGCCGGCGCTCAAGGCCTGTTCCACCGCATCCTGGACTCGTGCCTGGTCATCCTCGTGGATCACGCTGGCGTAACTGCGCACGGAATTGTCGATGAAGTCGCTGGCAGGGTAGCCCGACAACGGATCCACCTGGTCGCTCATGTAGAGCATGGTCCAGTCCGCATCCGGCAGGCAGCGATAGGTGATTCCGGGGATATTGTCGACCAGCGAGCGGAACTGTTGCTCGCTCTCGCGGATCCGCTCGGCATCCTCGCGTTCCCGGGTCACATCGGACTCGATCGCGATGAACCCCTGCAACATCCCCTGCTCGTCGCGCAACGGAGTGCACTGGATACGCACCCAGTACGGGTGGCCGTCGATCCGGTAGTTCAACAGCTCTTCAACGAATGGTTCGCCCCGCGCCAGTGCCTCACCGATCCGGGCTACCGTCTCCGGATCGGTCCCGGCACCCTGCAACAGTTCACCCGGCTGGCGGCCAAGCATTGCGTCCAGGGTATAGCCACTCAAGCGGGTAAAGCCGTCGTTGATCCACTCGACCCGGCCGTCGGCGTCGGTAATGATCACGCCATTGGTCGTCTCGCTCGCCACTCGGGACAGCCGCGCCCGCTCCAACTGGCCCGCCCGGTAACGACGACGGGTGCGAGCCGCATCCACCAATTGCCCCAGCGTGGCGAGCAGCGGCTGCAGAAACTCCACCATGCCCGGGTCGTAGCCACCCGGACGGTTGGCGATCCCCAGCACGGCGATCCGCTCGCCCCCGTGCTCGATGGGTATCCCCAGAAAGGCCTTGAGCGGCGGATGTCCTTCGGGCAAGCCCCCGCTGCGCGGGTCTCCCGCGGGGTCGTTGGCAATCACCGGCCCCGCGCCGGTCAGGGCCGCGCCGAACAGGGTCTCCAGGTTGTGAAACTCCAGCCCCTGGGGTGCGTTGGCCGCGTAGAAGGCGCGGGTCGCGTCATCCCAGGCGATATTGGTGATGGCACTGGTCTTGAGGTAAGGCGAACCTTCAGGCGTGTGCAACACCTCTCCGATAAAGCCGTATTCGCTGAGGGTCAGCTCGAGGGTATCCGCAAGCAGTCCGTCGAAGACCTGCCCACGGTCCTGATCGGCATCGCGAATAAACGCCGACTGCGCACGGGTAATCACCTCGCCAAGTTGCCGCAGATCGGTCAGCGCATTGCCAAGCGCTCGTTGCTCGGTGGAATCGATTTCCGCCTGGACCGCATCGGCGAGGTCACGCAGGGAGCGTCGCTCGTCCTCGCTCAACTGCCGCGGCTGGCTGTCAATCAGGCAAAGTGTTCCGATCCGGTAACCGTCGGAGGCGGATAGTGGCGCGCCGGCGTAGAACCGGATGTGCGGCTCCCCGGTCACCAGTGGGTTGTCGGCAAACCGGGCGTCCGCGCGCGCATCGGGAATCTCGAAGATATCGCCCCCGAGAATCGTATGCCCGCAAAAGGAGACATCACGCCCGGTCTCCGCCACCTCGAGACCCTGCCGCGACTTGAACCACTGCCGGTCCTCGTCCACCAGCGAAACCAGCGCGATGGACACCCCGAACATCCGCCGCGCCAGACGCGTGAGTCGGTCGAACCGCTCCTCAGCCGCGGTATCCAACAGCCCTCGAGCCCGCAGCGCTCGCAGCCGGTCTTTTTCGTTGCCGGGGCAGGGAGGCGTTGAAAAGGCCATCAGCCATGGGGCTCCGGGTCTGCGAAACGCTGACGAATCTCCTCGACTTCGGGCAGCACATCCAGAAACACGTCCACCAGCGTCGGGTCGAAGTGCCGGCCACGGTTCTCGCGAAGCAGCTCCACCGCCGCCTCCACCGTCCATGCTTTTTTGTAAGGCCGCACCGAAGTCAGGGCATCGAACACGTCGGCCAGGGCCGCGATGCGTCCGGCCATGGGGATAGCCTCGCCGGCCAGGCCATTGGGGTAGCCGCTACCATCCCATTTTTCGTGATGGGTCAGGGCAATCTCCCGAGCCATGCGCAGGAGATCGCTGTCATCGCCGTCCAGCAGATTGGCACCGATGCTGGCGTGGGTCTTCATGATCTCCCACTCGTGCGGCTCGAATTTGCCCGGTTTGAGCAGGACCGCATCGGGAATGCCGATCTTGCCGATGTCGTGCATCGGGCTCGCGTTCAGGATGAGGTCGCACTGGGCCTCGTCCCACCCGATCTCGCGTGCCAGCAGGGCACAGGTATGGCTCATGCGCAGGATATGGTAGCCGGTCTCCTCGTCGCGATATTCCGCCGCCCGGCCCAGCCGCTGCACCACCTGCAGCCGGGTGGAATACAGCTCGTGGGTGCGCTGCGCCACCAGCCGGTCCAGCGCATCTTTCTGGTCATGGACCAGCCGGTGCGCCAGCTGTGCGTCGAGCAGATTGTGCACCCGCATCAATAGTTCGCTGCGATCAAAGGGCTTGGTAATGTAGTCGCGCGCGCCCGCGCTCAACGCCCGCAGCAGAAAGTCCTGAGCGTGCTGCGCGGTGAGGATGACAATGGGGGGCAGCAGAGGATCATCCAGCGCCTTGAGCTGTTCCATCACCTGGTAGCCGTCCAGGTGCGGCATGTTGATATCCAGCAGGATCAGGTCCGGGCGCGCCGTCTGGTAATGGGTCAGAACCTCGCGCGGATCGTCGATCAGCACCAGGGCCTCGTACCCCTGGCTGCGCAGCATCTTGTCCAGCAATTTGAGATTGGCGGGCTCGTCGTCGACTAAAAGGATTCGGGCGAGCGCGTGCTGTTCGTTGCTCATGATGTTCTCTTGGATGAGGCAAGGTGCGTGTCGATGGCGGTATACAAATCCCGCACGTTGATCGGTTTGACGAGGTAATCCTGAAACCCCGCGGCCATGCCACGTTCGATATCGCGCTTCATGGCGTTGGCACTGACGGCGATCACCGGGATGGCAAGGGTGCCCGGGTCGGCCCGCAGGCGCTGCAGGGCCTCGAAGCCGTCCATGCCCGGCAGGTTGAGATCCAGCAGGATCAGGTCCGGGCGCTCCCGCCCGGCCAGCAGCAAGCCGTCCTCGGCGTTTTCCGCGGAAAGCAGCTCGATATCGGCGCGTTTGTCCAGGATCTTCTGCACCAGACGCAGGTTGGCCGGGTTGTCTTCGACATACAGGATAGTATGCAATTTTCCCTGGGTTGCAGGCTCGGCAATGCTCGTCGACACAGGCGTGTCGTGATCCATGTCTGCGCTGTCATCGCTGAGCGGCAGTTCGAACCAGAAGGTGCTGCCCTCGCCGGGCACGCTGTCCACGCCGATGCTGCCCTGCATACCCTCGACCAGTTGTTTCGCCAGGGCCAGACCAATGCCGGTGCCCTCGATGCCTTCATAGGCCGACTCCAGACGCTCGAAGGGCCGGAACAGGCGTGCCTGCTGTTCGGTGCTCAGGCCATGGCCGGTGTCGCGCACACTCACCCGCACCTGCCCGGGCGTCGCCGGTTCACACCCGACGTCGATCTGACCCCCATCGCGATTGTACTTGACGGCATTGGACAGCAGATTGAGAAGCACCTGACGCAGGCGCAGAGGGTCGGCCAGCACCGTGCTGGGCTCATTCGTCTGCAGCGTCAACGGGATGTTACGTTCCCTGGCGCGCATCTCGATCTGGGCTACGGCATGCTCAAGGACCGGAACCAGAGCCACCGGTTCGGGGGCGATCTCCAGCTGCCCGGCCTCGATACGGGCCAGGTCCAGCACCTCGTTGACCAGACCCAGCAGGTGCTCCCCGGCATGATGGATCTCGCGGACATTATCGGCCTGCTGCGTACTCAGAGGCGCGCCCCCCGGAAGCTGCAGCACCTGCGTAAAGCCGAGGATGGCATTGAGGGGCGTGCGCAGCTCGTGGCTCATGCGCGACAGGAATTCGTTCTTCGCGGCGTTGGCGCGCTCGAGTTCGGCCGTGCGTTCGCGCACCCGCGCCTCCAGCGTCTCGTTCAGATCCTGAATGCGCTGCGCTTCGATCCGACGCTGACTCACATCTCGAAAAATACCGACCATGAGCGAGCGGCCTGACACGGTGACCCAGCTGGCCGATATATCGGCGTAAAACACCGAACCATCGCGACGCAAAACGGGGATATCCCGGGCCACTGTTTGATGCCGACTGGCCAGCTCGTTGAACTGCTCCAGCACCCAGGACAGAGCATCTGGTGGATGAAGGTCCCGCACCGACAACCGGGCGATCTCTGCCTGCGCATACCCCAGCATGTCGGCAAAGCTCGAATTGGCACTCACGAGGTTTGTGGACTCGGCATTGGCGTACACGATCCCGTCGGTGGAAAGCTCGAACAACTGGCGGTACCGCGATTCACTCTCGGCCAGGGCGGCCTCGGCACGCTTGAGCTCGGTAAGGTCGGTGATCACGTTCGCGATGGCTGCCGACGCTCCCGCCTCACCGGGAAGGGCGAACACACTGTTGAGGGTCGAAATGTAACGCCCATCCAGGGCTTTTAGCGCGAGTTCGCCGGTCCATTGGCCGCTGGTCGCGACCGTCGGCAGAACCGTGGATTCAAGAAACGCAAAGACCTCGTCATCGTAGAACGACTGAACGCGGTAACCATCGGAGGGGTCCGCATCCTCCGGCATCGCCAGCAGATTCCGGAAAGCCCTGTTGAAATACAGCACGGTTCCATCGGGGTCTGCCCAGCCCACCGCCTGCGGTGCCCCTTCCACCAGCGCCTGCATGCGGCGGCGAGCCTCCTCGGCCCGATGACGTTCGTCATCATTGCGGACAAGGCCTTCCAGGTACAGCAGTTCGCCGCGGGCATCGAAATGACCACGGCCCTCCTCGTAACACCAGCGAACGCGACCTGCGCGATCGAACATGCGGTATTGCAAACGGTACTCGCCACGCTGCGCCAGTGCGGCCTGGACCTCGTTCCACACGTGCTCCTGATCATCGGGATGAATCTGGTCGGCAAAGTGGCGTGCGCCGCGCTGGAAGTCGGCCGCCGGGTATCCGGTCAGGGTCTCCCCACCCTCGGACATGAAGGTCACGGTCCAGTCGCGATCATTGCGGCAGCGGTACACGAACCCGTCGAGATTGTCCGTCACCCGGCGCAGGGTGGTGGCGGCAAGGGCATCGCCTTGCCGATTGAGGATCACAAAACCCGCCGCCAGCAGCACCGCAAGCGCTGCATGCACCAGTTGCACCGGCCATCCGGTGGCGGCCAGGAAATCCGCCGTCGTGGGCAGCCATTCTGCCAGCAGCCGCCCGGAAGCCGGGGACGGCAACAGTGTCAGGACGGCATAGCCCAGCATGGCGAGGGCTGCGATGCGCAACCAGCGGATGCGCGCGAGGGTATCCTGCGCACGGGTCGTGGCCCCCGCCAGGGAGAGCAGCCCGATGCCGGTCAGGGCCGCCGCCGGTGCCCCAAGCAGGTAGCGTGTGCCCAGTTCCAGCCCGGCAGCGGCAGCGGGGGCCACCCACATGGCAGCGCCGACACCCAGACCGGTCACGGCAAACAGGGGCAGCGCGGCCAGTCGGTGCCCCCCGGGCCGCTCGTTCCACAGGCGCCGACCGAACTCCAGCAGCGCGGCAAACGAGCTGACCATCAGAACGGCACTCAGCACCGCGAGCCAGGGGGCAGGATCCCGCAGGCGCTCGCCGTCAATGAACCCCTGCAACCCGTGCAGCATACCGAAGGCGGCCAGCCACCCAAGATGGGCCACCAGACCGGTGCCGCGCTCCCGGCGCATGCCGTGCAGCGCGGCAATACCCAGAACAAAGAACGCCAGCGCGTAGACCTGGAAGATCAGCCCCAGAGAGGTCTCGCCCCACCCAGGCGTCATGTCGTACGTTTCGCGAGGTGGCGCTGCACCGTGTCCAGAAACTGCCCGACATTGAGCGGCTTGGTCAGATAATCCGCAAAACCCGCCGCCATGCCACGTTCGATGTCGCGCGGCATGGCATTGGCGGTGACCGCCACCACCGGGGTTCGCTCCAGCTCGGCCTCGGCCTGGAGCACCTCCAGTACCTGGTAGCCATCCATGCCCGGCAGGTTGATGTCCAGCAGGATCAGATCCGGTCGATGCTCCCGAACCAGATCCATACCCAGCCACGGGGTATGGGCGGTGAGCAGGCGGACCTCCGGCAACTGCCCAACCAGCTGCTCCACCAGCCTCAGGTTCGCGGGGTTATCCTCGATGTACAGCACGGTCCGGCTCTGCTCATCGGAGAGCCCGCAGTCCTCGGGAGACGCCCCCCGGGGCAACGCAGGCTCCGCGCCGCGGAGCGGGCTCCCCTCCGCCCCCGCCCCCGCCAGCGGCAGCTCGATCCAGAAAGTACTGCCCACTTCCGGCTCGCTCTCCACCCCTACCGTGCCACGCATCAGTTCCACCATACGCCGGGTGAGCGTCAGGCCGATGCCAGTGCCCTCGATCCCGCTATTCTCGGCATCCAGACGGTTGAAGGGATCGAACAGATCTTCCAGCTTGTCTTCCGGGATGCCCTTGCCGGTGTCGGCAACCCGGATCCGGAGCCGGTCGGAGCCTTCACGGTGCGTGTCGACCTTCACGTGACCGCCGTCGCGGTTGTACTTGACCGCATTGGAGACCAGGTTAAGAAGTGCCTGTTTCAATCGGGTCAGGTCCGCCCGTACCACGACACCCTCGGTCCCCTCGTGGTGAAGGTGGATATGGCGCTGGTCGGCCGCCGTACCCACAAGCGAGAGACATTCCTGAACGACCGGATCGACTTCCACTGGCTCCAGCGACATATCGATTCTGCCGGATTCGATCTTGGCCAGATCCAGGATTTCGTTGATCAGTTCCAGCAGATGCTTGCCAGCCCGCAGGATCTCGCTGACATTCTCCTGTGGTTCCTCGCCAAGGCTGTCGTCGTATTCCAGCAACTGGCCGAACCCGAGGATCGCATTCATCGGCGTCCGCAGCTCGTGGCTCATGCTCGAGAGGAACTCGGACTTGGCCTGATTGGCGCGATCGGCTTCCTCGCGCGCGGCGACCAGGGCCTCTTCGGCCTGCTTGCGCTCGCTGATGTCACGGAGCAACCCGACAAAGTACTGCTGCCCGGCAATCGCAATTTCGCTGACCGAGACCTCCAGCGGGAATTCGGCCCCATCGGCCTTCTGCCCGGTCACCTCGACGAGTCGATTGATGACGCGCGCTTCACCGCTGGCCCGATACCGCTGCAGGTAGCCGTCGTGTTCCGAACGCACCGGGTCCGGCATCAGCATGGATACATTATTGCCGACCAGGTCCTGCTGGTCGTATCCAAAGATGGCCCGAACCGCGGGGCTGGCCAGCTGGATCACGCCCGCCGCGTCGATCACCAGCACGCCATCCAGCACGGAATTGACCACATGCCGGAAGATCTGCAGGGTCTCTTCAGCGGCCTTGCGCGCATCAATGTCGCTGTGGATGCCGATCATGCGTACCGGATCACCCCGGACATCGCGTTCCACCACTGTGCCCCGGCACAGCACCCATTTGTAACTGCCGTTCTTGCAGCGCAGCCGCAACTCCACGTTATATCGGTCACTGTCTCCCGCGAGATAGTCAGCCAGCTGTTGCTGTACCCCCCCCAGGTCTTCGGGATGCACCGAGCCCTTCCAGGACTCGACACTCGGCTCCAGTTCACCAGGCCGGTAACCCAGCATGGGTTCATATTGGCCGGAGAACGTCATGCGACCGCTTTTGATATCCCAGTCCCAGACGCCATCGCCGGCCCCTTCCACCGCAAAGACGAAACGCTCTTCGCTCTCGCGTATGCGCTGTTCGGCCTCGACCTGCTCGGTCACGTCCTGCACGGTACCCGTCAGGCGAATCAGGTTGCCATCGGCGTCCGTTTCCGCCTGCGCGAGTTCGTTGACGTGGCGAATGCTGCCGTCGGGCCGAACGATGCGGTGCACGACATCGTGGCGGCCGGTCCTTTCGGCTTCCAGCACATCGTCGCGAACCCGCTGGAGGTCATCCGGATGAACGGCTGCATAAAACACGTCGACACTCGGGGTGATACTGCCGGGCTCATGGCCAAAGATGCGGTAGATCTCGTCGGACCAGAACAGCTCACCGCTGACCAGATCGGCCCGCCAGTTTCCGAGCGATGCCAGGGCCTGTGCCTCCACGAGTTGCCGCTCCCGCTCGGCCAGCGCCAGTTCGGCGTTCTTGCGGTCATCGATGTCCTGGACCACCCCGATCATGCGCAAGGCCCTTCCATCGGCATCACGCACTGCAGCACCGCGCTCCATGAGCCAGCGCACGGTGCCATCTGGCCACACCACACGATGCTCGATGTCGTAGGGCACATCGTCCGCCACACAGGCGTTTACCGCGGCAATCACCGCGTCGCGGTCTTCCGGGTGGATAGCGGCAAGAAAGTTGTCGTAGGAGGTTTCCAGTTCGCCTTCGAGGTACCCGAACAACGGCGGGATGCGCTCCGACCAGTACAGCTCGCCCGTGACGATGTTCCATTCCCAGGTACCGATATTGGCGAACATCTGCCCCCGGCGCAGGCGCTCCTTGGCGGTCTCCGCCGCCTGCTCGGCAAGCTTGCGCTCGGTGATGTTGGCGTGACTCACCACGACACCACGTCCTTCGTGTGTCAACGGCAGCACCGTCATCTCGTACCACTGAGCCCGGGTAGGCGAATGGCAGGGATACTCGAGCCGGAAACGAGGTGAGCGTCCTGCGATGACTGCCTCGATCCCTCTGGCCGCGTCACTGGCCGTTGGCTCTATGGTGTCCTCGGCGTGCCGACAGATCTCGAGGTAGTTGGTACCAACATCGTCACCCCGATCCGCGTCAGCCGGTTCGGGGGCGTTCTCCGCCCCGTAGCGTCGCCAGGGTTCGTTGACCGCCACGATCACGCCGTCGCGATCGAGCACCGCGATGTGCGCGGAAACCGAGTCCAGCACGTCCTGGGTAAAACGCTGCTGTTCCCGGATCTCCCGGTCGACCGCAGCACGAAGCAGCGCACTGCCGACCAGACCGGCCAGCAAACCCAGCAGATCCAGATTCGTCGATGCCAAAGGGGTGCCGACTCGATGATGGAAGCAGATGGCCCCCAGGCTCTTCCCGCCGCGCCGGATCGGAAAGTCCGAAAAGGACCGGATACCCATGGATTCGAACAAGGCCTTCTCCGCCGCCGCCTCGAGCGGAAGTGCGGCCACGTCGGAAACCATTACCGGCTGGTCGCCCAGGAGATGGGCCCGCCACCAGGGAACCGCCGTCAGCGGAATATCCTGCAGATCCTCCTGCTTGCGATCCACCCCGGGCGCGCACCATTCGTGGCTGCTGCCCATGCGCGTACCATCTTCCGAGAACTGGAACAGGTAGGCGCAGTCGGCCCCCAGGTGCATACCGATCCGACGCAAGGTCCGATCAATAGCCGCATCCAGCGAGTCGGCACCGGCCGCGAGCAAGTCGGCCGCAGCCTGACCCACCACCTTGCGCATGGCGTTCTGCGCGCGCTGCGCGGCCTCGGCCGCCTTGATACCCGTGATGTCGGTGCGGATCGAGACGTACTGGTAGGGCAGTCCGTGCTCGTCCAGAAACGGCGTAATGGTGGACTGCACCCAGTACAGCGAACCGTCCTTCGCCCGGTTGCAGATCTCGCCATACCAGACCTGTCCCGAGGAGATCGTCTCCCACATCGCCTCGTAGAACGCCCGTGAGTGCTCCTGCGACTTGAGCATGCGGTGGTTCTGGCCGATCAGTTCTGCGCGCTGGTAGCCACTGATCTCGCAGAACTTGTCGTTGGCATAGATGATGTTGCCCGCGACGTCGGCCATACTGACGATGGCGTGCTGATCCAGCGCGAGGTGCTCGCGTTCCCGTTCGTACAGCGTGTCCTGCAGGCGCTGCTGCATCGCGGCATGCTGGCGCGAGCGGCGCGCCCGGGCGCTGACCGCAGCAATCAGGTGATCGGCCTCCACCGGCTTGACCAGGAAATCGTCACCCCCCTGGCTGAGCGCTTCCAGTTGCAGGCTTTTGTCGGTCTCGGCAGACAGGAACAGGATGGGCAGGGCCAGATACTCATCGCGCTCTCGCACCAGCGCCGCGAGTTCGGGCCCGCGAAGCTCGGACATGTGGACGTCCAGCACCACAACATCGGGGCAGAAGGCGTCCAGTGCTTCCAGGGCCTCGAGCGGCCGGCTTAGCGCCTGCACCGCCATGCCGGCACCGCGCAGCACGACGGACTGGGCCTCCAGCAACAGGGGGTCGTCATCCACCAGTAACACCCGGAAGGGATTCGACGGCATGCGGCCCGTAAGGACATCCAGCAGTTCGACAAGCGCCTGCGGGTTTATCGGCTTCAACAAGTAGCGACGGGCACCGCCTCGAAGGGCGGCGAGACGCGCCTCGATGTCGTCGCGTACCGAAGTCACCACCACCGGCGGGCTGCCCTTGCTGCCCGCCTTGAGTTCGGCCAGGAGTTCGGCGCCTGCGGTATCACCCTCGGGAAAGACCATGTCCAGGACAACGGCATCGGGCGCATCATCCGCGCCGCGGAACTCATCCGGCGCGGAAAATATCCGCACACGGTACTCTGCGTCCCTCAGGATCCGGGCCAGGTGTTCAGCCTGCTCGGTATCGTCCTCGACGATATCGATCAGCGGTGGACGGTCGAGGCGCGGTGTGGCCTGGGGCGACGTCAGGGTGGGCGCTTCGCTATGGAGCGGGCTGTGCGCCAGTTGTTGGAGACGCTCCAGCTCCGCGCCGATGGCGGCCCAGGCGTCCTCCTCCGGGGCCGCCCCGGAATCCACGATGGCCTTGAGGCGAATTTCAAGTTGCCGTGCCGCAGCCGATACCGACTGCATGCCGAAGGTGCCGGCACTGCCAATCAGGCTGTGGATATGACGGTGCAGTTCCGCCGCTGCGTCCACCTGCCAGGCACCGGGGCATAGCCCACGGTAACGCTCGTGCAGAACATCCAGCCTCTCGGGCAAGCCGGCCACAAACTGACGCTGTAGTTCACGCAGGGAATCATCGATCACGGACATGCGGACAGGAACCCCCGGAGCAGCAACAATTTCCGGTGCGTAACAGCATCGGTGCTCGGGCCGTCGCGGCGGCCGACACACGTCCAGCCCTCAAGAAAACTATCCCAGAATATTCTGGCCTCCAGTCAACCCCTTAAAATATTAATGGATATTGCCCGCGGGTGCCCATGCCGCCCCGACCAGCCCCGGGCCGCCGTCCCGCTGGGCAAGAAGACCGGGTTCTGGTACAGGTGGGCAACAGCGGCGTAGGGAAACACTGATGAATGTACACGCTCGCGCTCGAGTCGCTTTTGCTTGCGTTTAATGCGCGGTGACTGCCGTGCAGTCATTCTGCACAAGGGAACCGCAACACCGTGAGCGCGCCCGTTTTTGATAACAGCAGGCGGCCGAGCCCCTGCATTCAATCGCTTGCGGGGTTGGCACCCCAGGTTCCCCGATCCGGCGTTGCGCCGCTTGACCGTAGAATGACTACGGCGCTGCACGGCGCGCCTTGTCTCGGAAAACCGGGGGTGCCAACGCGAGCGTGTACATTAATCATTGTTTCCCTGGTGCAACCCGCTCGGATGTCGGGAGGTAACGTGGCATCGACAGTCCATGTGATAGGACATCGCAACCCGGATACGGACAGCGTGTGTTCGGCGATCGCCTATGCAGAGCTCAAGCAGCGCCTCGGCCATGCCAACGTGCGCCCGGCGCGGGCCGGCGAACTCAATGCCGAGACGCGCTTCGTCCTGCAGTCCTTTGACGTTCCCGTACCGGAGCAGCTGGCAGATGCGACCGGACAGGAACTGATCCTGGTCGACCACAACGAACGGGCCCAGGCGGTGCCGAACATCGAACACGCCACGATTCACGAGATCTGGGAACACCACCGCCTCGGGGATCTGCGGCCGCCCACCCCGATCGTGTTTCATTGCGAACCGGTCGGGGCGACGGCCACCCTGATTGGCGAACAGTACTTCCTGCACGGCCTTGAGCCGTCGCGTTCCATGGCGGGGATGCTGCTCGCGGCGATCTGGTCGGATACCGTCAACCTCCGCTCGCCCACTACCAGCGACAAGGACCGGCACATGGTCGCGCGTCTGGAGCCATTGGCCGGCGTCGATGCGGCCTTCGGGGAGGCGATGATTCGCCTGCGCTCCGAGTCGGTGGCCGCGCGCCCGGCGGCCGACCTGATCCGGGAAGACCACAAGGAGTTCGAGTTCGCGGCGGGCCGCGTCGGCGTCGGCCAGATCGAGGTCCTGGACCCCGGCATCCTGGCGCCCCGCAGCCACGAGATCCGGGAACAGATGCGCGCATTGCGCGAGAGCTCCGGACTCCTGCAGATCATCCTGATGGTCACCGATATCACGGCCGGCGCAAGCGAGCTATGGGTCGAGGGGGAGCGTCTGGATCTCTTCGAACGCGGTGTGGGTCCGCTGCGGGATGGCGCCCTGCACTTCCCCGGCTGCATGTCGCGCAAGAAGCAGGTCATCCCGTTGCTGGAACGGGCATTCAGCACGCCGGATGCGACCGCGAACCCGAATGCGCAACCCGCTCAGCGCCACTGAAGCCTCAGTGCTTCCCGGCGCAGCCAAACTCCAACAGTGCCAACAGGCAGAAACAGCACCTGCATCACCATTGAAGTCAGCCGCAACATCGCGGGTCAGGGGCAGGACACAGGAGCGGAGCGTCAAAGGTTTCCCAGGTAGCACAAGGACACCACGCAGGGCACCTGTTCGTTCAAGCGGTCAGATGGGCGGCGGCTGTTGTCGATGCAGGCGTCCGAGGATCAACTCCGAAGCCGGAACCTCCTTGTCTGAGATCGACCAGCGCCCGGCCACCGGTTAGAGGCGCCACCACGGTAGATCCGGCCGGGACGCGATGGCCGGGTCAGGCCCGTTATTCCCACTCGATGGTGGCCGGGGGCTTGCCGGAGATGTCGTAGGTCACGCGCGAGATACCGGGGATCTCGTTGATGATCCGGCGCGAGACGTGATCGAGGAAGTCGTAGGGCAGGTGCGCCCAACGGGCGGTCATGAAGTCGATGGTCTCCACCGCACGCAGCGCGACCACGTAGTCGTAGCGCCGGCCGTCGCCCATCACCCCGACCGACTTAACCGGCAGGAACACCGCAAATGCCTGCGAGGTCTTGTCGTACAGATCGGCCTTGCGCAGTTCCTCGATGAAGATCGCATCCGCCCGGCGCAGCAGCTCGGCGTATTCCTTCTTCACCTCGCCCAGGATGCGCACGCCCAGCCCCGGCCCCGGGAACGGGTGGCGATAGACCATCTCGGTGGGCAGGCCCAGCTCCACGCCGATCTTGCGCACCTCGTCCTTGAACAGCTCGCGCAGCGGCTCCACCAGACCCAGCTTCATGTTCTCCGGCAGCCCGCCCACGTTGTGGTGCGACTTGATCACATGCGCCTTGCCGGTCTTGGAGTCGGCCGACTCGATCACGTCCGGGTAGATCGTGCCCTGGGCCAGCCACTGCACGTTGTTCAGCTTTGCGGCCTCCTCGTCGAACACGTCGATGAACAGCCCGCCGATGACCTTGCGCTTGGCCTCCGGATCCTCGACCCCGGCGAGCGCCCGCATGAAGCGGTCCTCGGCATCCACGCGGATCACGTTCACGCCCATGTGGCGGGCGAAGGTCGCCATCACGTGGTCGCCCTCGCCCTCGCGCAGCAGTCCGGTGTCCACGAACACGCAGGTCAGCTGGTCGCCGATCGCCTTGTGCAGCAGCGCACCGACCACCGAGGAGTCCACCCCGCCGGACAGGCCCAGCACCACGTGGTTATCCCCAACCTGTTCGCGCACCCGCGCGGCCATGTCGTCGATGATGTTGTCGGCGGTCCACAGCGCCTCGCAGCCGCAGATCTCGTGCAGGAAGCGTTCGATGATGCGCTGGCCCTGGGTGGTGTGCGTGACCTCGGGATGGAACTGCACGCCGTAGAAGCCGCGCTCCGGGTCGGCCATGCCGGCGATCGGCGCGGAGTCGGTGGAGGCCATCAGGCGAAAGCCCTCCGGCAGTTCGGTCACGTGGTCGCCATGCGACATCCACACGTCCAGCAGGCCGTAGCCCTCCGGTGTGGTGTGATCCTCGATGTCGCGCAAAAGCGGGGTATGACCGCGGGCGCGCACCTGGGCGTAGCCGAACTCCCGGCGCTCGGAGGGCTCGACCCGGCCGCCCAATTGCGCGGCCATGGTCTGCATGCCGTAGCAGATCCCCAGCACCGGCACGCCCAGCTCGAACACGGTGTCCTCGGCGCGCGGCGGCTGATCGATATTCACCGACTCCGGGCCGCCGGACAGGATGATCCCGGTGGGATTGAACGCGCGGATGTCCGCCGCCGGCATGTCCCAGGCGTGCACCTCGGAGTAGACCCCGGCCTCGCGCACGCGGCGGGCGATCAGCTGAGTGTACTGGGAGCCGAAGTCCAGCACCAGAATGCGGTGGGCGTGAAGATCCTGGGTCATGAGGTCATCCGCTATACCGGCCGGACGGCCGGTGGGGTATCGGGACCGGGCCGTGACGGGCCGGTCAGTCCATTCGGTAGTTCGGGGCTTCCTTGGTGATCGCCACGTCGTGCACGTGGCTCTCGCGCATGCCGGCGGCGGTCACGCGGACGAAGTGCGGCTTGGTCCGCATCTCTTCGATGTTGTGCGCGCCGACATACCCCATGGACGAGCGCAGCCCACCCATCAGCTGGTAGATGATCGCGACGATCGAGCCCTTGTACGGCACGCGACCCTCGATGCCCTCGGGCACGAACTTGTCGGCCGATGCGTTCGGGTCCTGGAAATAGCGATCCGAGGAGCCCTGCTGCATCGCGCCCAGCGAGCCCATGCCGCGATAGATCTTGTAGGAGCGGCCCTGGTAGAGCTCGACCTCGCCCGGGGCCTCCTCGGTCCCGGCGAACATCGAACCCAGCATCACGCAGTCCGCGCCCGCGGCGATCGCCTTGGCCAGGTCCCCGGAGAAACGGACGCCGCCGTCGGCGATCAGCGGCACGCCGGTGCCCTGGAGCGCCTCGGCCACATCCGAGATCGCGGTGATCTGCGGCACGCCCACGCCGGCCACAATGCGGGTGGTGCAGATCGAGCCCGGCCCGATCCCCACCTTCACGCCATCCGCCCCGGCCGCGACCAGGTCCTTCGCGGCGGCGGCGGTGGCGATGTTGCCGCCGACCACCTGCACGTCCGGGTAGTGCTTCTTCACCCAGGCAACGCGGTCGAGCACGCCCTGGGAATGGCCGTGCGCGGTATCCACCACCAGCACATCCACCCCGGCCTCGACCAGCGCGGCCACGCGCTCGTCCGTGCCATCGCCCACGCCGACCGCCGCGCCCACGCGCAGGCGGCCGCGCTCGTCCTTGGAGGCATTGGGATGCTCGGTGGACTTCTGGATGTCCTTGACGGTGATCATCCCGCGCAGCTGGAAGTCGTCGTTGACCACCAGCACCTTCTCGATGCGATGCTTGTGTAGCAGTTCCAGCACCATCTCGCGGTCGGCCCCCTCGGGCACGGTCACCAGTCGGTCGCGCGGGGTCATGATCTCGGTGACCGGCGCCTCCATCCGCGTCTCGAAGCGCAGGTCACGGGAGGTCACGATGCCGACCAGATCGTTGCCATCCACCACCGGCACGCCGGAGATGTGATTGGCCTCGGTGAGCTCCACCACCTGGCCGATGGTGGCGCCCGGGCCGATGGTGATCGGCTCGCTGATCACGCCGCTTTCGTATTTCTTGACCTGCCGGACCTCGGCCGCCTGGGCCTCCACCGACATGTTCTTGTGGACGATACCGAGCCCGCCCTCCTGAGCCATCGCGATCGCCAGGCTGGCCTCGGTGACCGTATCCATTGCCGCCGACACCACCGGGGCGGACAGCGTGATCTCGCGGGTGATCCGGGTACTCAAGTCGACATCGCGCGGAACGACATCCGAATGTCCCGGGATCAGCAGCACGTCATCAAAGGTAAGGGCTTCACCGAGTATCCGCATGCACCACTCCAGGACAGACCCGCCGGGACGCAGGGGGAGGAAATCCCGGGGGTAGATAAATAGCCCTTCAGTATAGAATTCGCACTCTCCCGCGACAAGCGCACACAGGCCTGCGAAGGGCGGATCGCAGACGCTGCCGGAGCACCCTGATAGGATGCCGGTTCACTCCGGACCCTCCGCCAGGCGAGAACCCATGCCCGAACGCGCGCCCCCGGCCCGCATCACCCGCCGCTCCGCGCTGGCCCTGCTGCTGGCCCCCGGCCTCGGCCTGGCCACCGCGTCCAGCGCCCAAGCCGACTGGTGGCGCTTCGGCCAGGACATGTTCCGCGCGCTGATCACACGGCCGCCAGAGTTCTCCGGGCTGTCCACCTCGGAGCTGATCGAGGCCGTCCACGAAGCACTGGTCATCGCGACCCACGCGGCCTCCGAGACCCTCAGCCGGCGCAACGGCTTCTACGGCAATCCCGACGTGCGCATCCCCCTGCCCGAGGTACTCGCGACCACCCGGCGCTCCCTGGGGCGCCTGGGTATGGCCGCGCCGCTGGACACCCTGGAGGAGCGCATGAACCGCGCAGCCGAGGACGCCGTCTGGCAGGCACGGGAGCCCTTCATCCGGGCCATCTTCGCCCTCGACCTGGACAATGCACGGAGCATCCTGCTGGGCGACGAGGACGCCGCCACCCGCCATCTGGAGGCCCACATGCGCCCGCGCCTGACCGATGCCATGCGCCCGGCCGTGGAGAACAGCCTGGACGCCGTGGAGGCCCTGACAACCTATCGCGAACTGGAGGCGCGCATGCGCGACATCCCGTTCCTCGCGAACGTGCGTCTGGACCTTGCCGAGCATGTACTGGAACACACGATGGACGGCCTGTTCCATGCCATGGCCGAGGAAGAGGCCCGACTGCGGGTCGACCCGGTCGGGCGCGGCACCGACGTGTTCCAGCGCGTCTTCAGCCGCCTGTAAGCGAGGGCCGCATGAGCGATACCCCGGTCTTTTCCGTCACCGAACTCAACCAGTGCGCCGACGGGCTGCTCCGCGACGGCCTCGGCGTGGTGCGCGTCGAGGGCGAAGTCTCCAACCTGCGCCAGTATGCCTCGGGCCACCAGTACTTCTCGCTGAAGGACGAGAACGCCTCGGTGAACTGCGTGCTGTTTCGCGGCAAGGCGCGCCAGGCGGCGCGTTTTGCCGACGGCGACGCGGTCCAGATCCGCGGGCGCGCCGGGATCTACGGCGCCCGTGGCCAGTTCCAGATCATCGTCGAGGCCCTGCAGCCGGCCGGCGAGGGGCGCCTGCTGGCCGCCTTCCAGCGGCTCAAGGAGAAACTCGCCGCCGAGGGCCTGTTCGACGCCGAGCGCAAGCAGCCGCTGCCCGCCTGGACCCACCGCCTGGGCGTGATCACCTCCACCCAGGGCGACGTGCGCCACGACATCGAGCGCACCCTGGCGCGGCGCTTCCCGCTGCTGCCGGTCACGCTTTACCCCACCGCCGTCCAGGGCGCGCAGGCCGCCGGCCAGATCGTCGCGGCGCTGGAACAGGCTGCGGCCGAGGGCCGGGTCGACGTGATTATCCTCGCCCGTGGCGGCGGCTCGCTGGAGGACCTGCAGGCCTTCAACGAGGAGAGCGTCGCACGCGCGATCGCCGCCTGCCCCATCCCGATCGTCACCGGCGTGGGGCACGAGACCGACACCACCATCGCCGACTTCGTCGCCGATCTGCGCGCCTCCACGCCGACCGCCGCGGCGGAGGCCGTCAGCCCGGATGCCGCCACCCTGCGCCACCAGCTGGCGCGGGCCCGCGAACGCCTCACCGGCCTGCTAGGCCAGCGCATCGCGCGCCACCAGCAGACCCTCACCGCCCTGCACACCCGCCTGGAGCGCCGCCACCCCAGCCAGCTCCTGGAGCGCAATGCCCAGCGCCTGGACGACCAGCGCGAGCGCCTGAACCGCGCCTGGTCACGCCTCGAGGAACGCGCCCGATCGCGGCTGCAGCGCGCCCAGTTGCGCCTGGCCGGGGCCTCGCCCGGCAACCGCCTGACTGCCGCGCGCATGCGTCTGGAGCACCTGCGCCAGCGTCTGGCCCGGGTGCGCCCCGACCACGACATCACCCAGCGGCGGGAGGCCCTGGCGCGGCTCCAGCGGCAACTGGAGTGCGCCACCCGGCAGGCGCTCGCCACCCGCCAGCGCCACCTGGATGCCACCGCGCGCCAGCTCCGCTCCCTGGACCCGGAGGCGGTACTGGAACGCGGCTACGCGATCCTGCAGACCCCCGAGGGCGAGGTCCTGCGCCGCGCGGACCAGACCGCCCCCGGCCAGCACCTGCGCGCACGCCTGGCGCGCGGCCGCCTGGACCTCGACGTCACCGCCACCCAAACCGACGACTGAAGCGCGCGACCTCCTGGTCTTTAACCACGGAGGCCCTGAGCCCGTAGCAGGGCCCCGTGAGGCGCGGGGTCATCCCGGGCCGCAGCGCGGCGCAGAGCCGGGATGGCGATCGGCTCGGCACACGCAATACACCGTGGGAGCGTGCTTGCACGCGAAGCCCCTGCCCGCGTCCGACTCTGGGAGGGGCTTCGCGTGCAAGCACGCTCCCACAGGGGGTGCATGGAGCCCCGCCGAGGGCGGCTGGGTACGAACGCGTACGCGCTCGCAGGCGAATCAGGATAGCAGGACGAGATTGTCGCGGTGGATCAGCTCCGGCTCCAGCAGGTAGCCCAGCTCCGCCTCGATGCGGTCGGCGCGCTGGCCGCGGATGCGCTGGATCTCGCTGGCCCCGTAGTTGGTGAGCCCGCGCGCCACCGCGACCCCGTCCGGGTCCAGGCAGGTCACCACCTCGCCGCGGCGGAAATCGCCCTCGACTCCGACCACCCCCACCGGCAGCAGGCTGCTGCCCGACTCGCGCAACACGCGCGCGGCCCCGGCATCCAGCTGCAACTGCCCGCGCGAGTGCAGCTGATCCGCCAGCCAGCGCTTGCGCGCCGCCAGGGGTTCGCGGTCCGGCTTCAGCCAGGTCCCCAGCGGCTCGCCCTTCAGCACCCGCCCCATCACCTGCGCCTCGCGCCCGGAGGCGATCACGGTATGCGTACCGGAGCGCGCCGCGCGTTCGGCGGCCAGCAGCTTGGTCGCCATGCCGCCGCGCCCCAGGCGCCCGAAATCGGCGGCCACGTAGTGGTGCAGCTGGGCATCCGAGGCCCGGCCTTCGGCGATCAGGCGGGCGTCCGCATGCTTGCGCGGATCGCGATCGAACAAGCCATCCTGGTCGGTCAGGATCAGCAGCAGGTCGGCCACCACCAGGTTTGCGACCAGCGCCGCCAGGGTGTCGTTGTCCCCCAGCCGGATCTCCTCGTAGGCCACCGTGTCGTTCTCGTTGACCACCGGGATCGTGCCCATCTCCAGCAGCGCCTGCATGGTGCTGCGGGCATTCAGGTAGCGCGAGCGATCGGCCAGATCATCATGGGTCAGCAGGACCTGGGCCGCGTGCAGGTCGTGGCTGGCGAACTCGCGCTCGTAGGCCTGCACTAGCCCCATCTGGCCGACCGCCGCGGCCGCCTGCACGTGATGCAACTGGTGCGGCCGTTCGGTCATGCCCAGCCGCCGCATGCCCTCGGCCACCGCGCCACTGGAGACCAGGATCACCTCCAGGCCACGGCGGCGCAGCGCCGCGATCTGGTGCGCCCAGGACTCCAGCGCCGGGCGGTCGAGCCCGGCCCCATCCGCGGTGATCAGGGCACTCCCGATCTTGACCACCACCCGGCGGATCGCCGGGAGCGCACGCATGTCCCCCGCGGTCACGCGGGGTCCTCCGGGTTGGCGATCGCGTCGCGCCGGCCGGCCTCGGCCGCTGCCTGCGCGGTCTCTTCGACATGGCGCATCACGGCCTGGAGCAGGGCATCCACGCCCTCGCCGGTCGCGGCGGAGATGGCGAACACCGGACGTTCCGACCCCTGATCGGCGCGCACCCGCTCGACCAGGGCCGCCAGATCCTCGGGGTCCAGCAACTCCTTCTTGTTCAGCACGATCCAGCGCGGCAGTGACGCCAGCTGGTCGCTGTGGTGCTCCAGCTCGGTGATCGCGGTGCGCAGATCCACCAGCGGGTCGGCCTCCGGGTCGGGCGGCGCCACATCCACCACGTGCAGCAACAGCCGGGTGCGCGCCAGGTGCTTGAGGAACCGCGTGCCCAGGCCGGCCCCCTCGGCCGCGCCCTCGATCAGCCCGGGGATGTCGGCGATTACGAAGCTCTGGTTCACACCGATGCGCACCACGCCCAGCTGCGGGATCAGGGTAGTGAACGGATAGTCGGCGATCTTCGGGCGCGCGGCGGAGGCGCGCGCGAGCAGCGTGGACTTGCCCGCGTTCGGCAGCCCCAGCAGCCCGACATCCGCCAGCACCATCAGCTCCAGCGACAGCTTGCGCAGCTCGCCCGGCGTGCCCGGCTTGCTCTGGCGCGGCGCCTGGTTGGTGGAGGACTTGTAGCGCGTGTTGCCAAGCCCGTGGAAGCCCCCCTGCGCGACCAGCAGCCGCTGGCCCTCGTGGGTCACGTCGCCGAGGATCTCGTCGGTCTCGGCATCACGCACCTGGGTGCCGACCGGGACCGGGATCTCCAGGTCCTCGCCGGAGGCCCCGGTGCGCTGGCGCCCCATGCCGTTCTCGCCACGCTGGGCATCAAAGCGGCGCTGATAGCGGAAATCGGCCAGGGTGTTCAGACCCTCGTCACCGACCAGCCACACCGAGCCGCCATCGCCGCCGTCACCGCCATCTGGGCCGCCGAACGGGATGTATTTCTCGCGGCGAAAACTGACACAGCCGTTTCCGCCGTCACCGGCCTTCACCGTAATGGTGGCCTCATCGATGAACTTCATTGCTTGCTTCCCGCAGTACAGAACAAAAAAAGCCCCGTCGAACGGGGCTTTTCGCGAACGCTTCGCTAGGGAGACGCTGATTGAATCGCACGTCCGCGCTCGAGTCGCTTTTGCGTGCGAACAAGGCGCGGTGACCGCCGTGCAGTCATTCTGCACAAGGGAGCCGCAACGCCGTTCCCGCGCGAAAGCGGCCGAGCCCCTGCTTTCAATGGCTTGTGGGGTTGGTGCCCCCTGTTCCCCGATCCTGCGTTGCGCCGCTTGCGGGTAGAACCACTACCCGCTGCACGACGCGCCTTGTCTCGGAAAACAGGGGGCACCAACGCGGACGTGCGATTCAATCAGCGTCTCCCTAGCCGGCCGGCTTACTGCTGCGGCTGGATGCTCACGAAACGACGGTTGTGCGGACCACCCACCTTGAAGACGACCTGGCCGTCGACCTTGGCGAACAGCGTATGGTCCTTGCCGCAACCCACGCCCTCGCCGGGAT